>CALMVH010000070.1:0-8745 GCA_937873165.1 uncultured Rhodospirillales bacterium | reverse complement strand
CCGTTCTTGAACTGGATGGTCCCGTCGACAGGGTCCAAGACCCAGACCTGGTTGGCCGACAGGTTTGTAAGCACCGACGGATCCCTGGACACGCCCTCCTCACCGACCACCTTGGAGCCCGGCACAAGAGCTTCGAGGCGCGGGATCATGAATGCCTCGCACGTCTCGTCAGCCTCGGTCACATAGTCGCCAGGTTTCTTCTCGCGAACTTGATCGGCTTTCAGGTTCCTGAACAACGGCATGACGGTTTCCGCCACTCCCCTGCGGAGAAGCGCAACGGCAGCCTGGGTCGGAAAAGAGGGTTGGGTCATCACTTGTCTCCATTCTCGAGCGAAGCTAACTCACTTGCTGGACCTTGTGCGGGCATCAATGTGATAGATGCTCCATCCGGCTGATGAAATCGAATGAGCTGGAAAGTTCAGTTTGGTTAGCGCGAGCCCGCATTGCAGCTTTAGACCCGCCGCCATAACGTCTGGCCAGACGGGCGCGAGTTGGGTGAAAATCAGCCAATCCGCCGTCCCGCACCACGACCCTTCAGGAACGGCTTCAACCTTGAGATTGAGCTTTCGTCCGTAGTAATCCAGTACAGCCTTGGTCGCAGCCGACTGGTTGGTGCCGTACCGGACGGTTCCGGATTCCCCCATCGCCCGTACCAGCCCGGTGTAGTCTCCTCGGCCTGTGCGGTAATGTTCCCGTAGGTCGATGCTGTTCAGGACTGTGAAGATGGCAAGACCTGTAAGGGCCGCGAAACGTGCTTGTTCTTGATGACGAAAGGCTGCCTCGACCAGATCGGCCAGCCCGAGCAGGAACACGATGCCAAGAGGAAGAAAGTAGCGCATATTGTCTGTATTCGGCAGGCCAGCGGTAAAGAAGATAGCAGGCACAATTGCAAGAAACACGACATAGAACCAGCGGTCGTGTTCGGTTCGGCGAAAACTCGCCGTTAAACCGATGCCGACCGCCAATGTCGTAAGCAGGCATAAGGTCGGCGACAGGTAGTAAATTCCAAACTCGACGCTCAATAGGTTGCTGTAGGCGTACCAGTACATGGAAGGAACAAATGGCTGCCGCATGCCGAGATCAAAGCGGCTGGCGCTGGCAACCAGGCACACGGCAGTGGGCGCCATCAACAGCGCCGATGGCAGGAAGGTTCGCCAGAGGTCACCCAGAACCAGTTTCCACCGACCCTGCCGGTCGTTCCAGGCAACTTGGCCGAACCATAAGGCCAATCCCACGGCAAACATTGGCATAATGACTTGGCTGACAAAACCGAAGCCCAAGCACAGGCCTAGAGCCCAGCGGACCCGCATGCCCGAACGCCCAACACCCGCCGCAATAATTTCCCGTGCACACGCGACAGCCAACAGTCCCGACAGGATCAATCCCGCATACCCGCGAGCCTGCGAGCCATACTCGACCATTACGTAACAAACGCAGAATAAAACCATGGCGACCGCGGAAGCAATGCGCCCACTGCGGCGCATCGCGAGTCCTGCTGCGGGTACGCTAGCTGCCCCCATAAGCACTGCCGGCATGCGGTAGGCAAGAGGACTGGCATTTTGCCCCAGCCAATACATCCACAGCGAGTTCAGATAATGGTTGTTCGCATGCGGGATGGCCCAGAAAACCTCGCCGGCGGAATGGATTTTTGCGACTAGTGAAAGGCTCCAGAGTTCATCCAGCCATAGATCGCACTGCGCGGCACGGTATCGTAAAATGAAAGCCAGAAGCGTGAGACACAGCGTGAGAGCCGGTGAGCTGAGTCGCGACATAGCGAACCTTTGAACTATGCCACCCATCAAAATTCACTTAACCTATAAACCGGTTTGGAAATCGGGCAAACAAAGTCGCTGAAGCAATTTTAGGGCGACACCTGTGTCATTAACTTTTGACTGGGTGAAAAGTTAATACCTCTGCTGAACGCGGCTGGATATTTTCGGCCGCTGTACGATTTGCGATGCCCGCGTTGCTTCATTCCAGTATGGGTTGGCTACGAAATGTTTCGAAATGCAGGGCTCTAGGTCGAGCGACTGTGCCTTCGGATCGCATGTCTCCTGCCGGATGATCTTGCAGATACCGGGCGTAATGCCGCCTATATATCCCCCGTCATCTCGCCATAATAAAACATCTTGTCCGAGCCGCCACGTTCCAGCTTTCCACCCCTTTCGGGAATAGAAACGGCACCAAAGCCTAAATCCCAAGGCAGGGCATCACTCATCCAGACACCCGCAATTTCGCCGCTTGCCATACCGCCCAAGATTGCAACAGACGACCAGTACTCGTTTGTGTAGTGAAACTTATTGCTTTTCCCGGCATTCAGTTCAGTGAGATTTTAAAGTTCAGAATGCCTGAATTGAAGGCTTCGGGTTCTAGAGCTATGACCGGTTTGCCGTTCACGCGCCGCAGATTTGCTTCAGAGGGGGGACGCAAGGGTACAAATGGCGCTCCCTCGCGTTCCGACAGCCAAACGCCCTCGCCGCGTCGGTGTAGAGCACCCGACTATCTCACTTCCCATCCTTGTACGTCGCTTCCAGCGACCAACCGCGATTCAGTGCGCCCTTCTCCGCTTGACCAACAATTATCCCAAAGCTGGTATCGTATGTCAGTTCGAAGTTCTTGCGATCATGCTTGTATTGTTTTGCCGCCTCAACCCAGTTCTTCGTTCCGTCAAGGGAGTCAATCATCCAGTATTTTGTGCCCATAACCCCGGCTGGAGTCTCCGGTTTGACCTTCACTGTTTCCTCGCCCACGAACGGGATACTGCTGAGACGAAGCAATCGGGGAACCAAGAACGCCTCCGACTCAATGTCAGCAACTGTCTTCCAGCCGCCTATGGGCTCGTCTACCATCTGGTTAGACGTCATTTTGCCCATATATTTGTCTACCAGGATGGTCCTGTACAACGCGCGGATGATGTCCGTTACCGCATAAGTTTCGTGCGCTGGCATATCCCGCTATCCTGTAGACTATCCGCAGATAAACTTAGCAAAACCCGGCGAGCACGGCAATTTTTAGCTTAAGCAAACAAATCTTCAGGATCGCTGACCTTCTTTTCAATCGATGCCTTCAGCTTGAACATCGCGCGCTGCTCCAGCTGGCGCACGCGTTCCTTGCTAACGCCCAGTTCCCGGCCCAGCTCTTCCAGCGTTACCGCCTCGTCGCGCAGGCGGCGCTCGGCGATGATGCGCTTTTCGCGCGGCGACAGTTCATCCAGCGCTTCCGCCAGCCAGCGCGACCGGGTTTCGGTATCGCGCAAAACCTGCACCACGTCCTCGGGGTTCGGATGCTGGTCCGGCAGCAGGTCCTGCCATTCGCCCTCGCTCTCTTCCCGCAAGGGCGCGTTCAGCGACTGGTCGGCGGCGGACAGGCGCAGCTCCATGTCGAGCACGTCACTCTTGTTGACGTTCAGCTCCGTCGCGATCTTGTCCCGGCCTATGTCGGTCAGCGACTCACCGTCGCGGCCTTCTATCTTGGCCTTGAGCCGGCGCAGGTTGAAGAACAGCGACTTCTGGGCCGCCGTGGTGCCGGTACGCACGATCGACCAGTTGCGCAGGACATAGTCCTGCATGGCCGAGCGTATCCACCACGAGGCATAGGTCGAAAAACGGACCTCGCGGTCCGGCTCGAACCTTGCCGCCGCCTGCATCAGCCCTACGTTACCTTCCTGGATCAGGTCGCCCATCGGCAGGCCGTAATTTCTGAAGCGGGAGGCCAAGGCGATCACCAGACGAGTGTAGGACCGGATCAGTTCGTGCAAAGCCTCTTCCGAGCGGTCGTCGCGCCAGGCTTTCGCAAGCGCAAATTCATGGTCGCGCTCCAGCAAAGGCTGGCTCATCGACGACTTGATGAAAGTTAGGTTTGCGCGCTGCGTGTTCGGATCGTCAACATATGCCATCGTACTGACCCCTTGAGGCTGTGACCTTTACATTACGTAAACGTCATCCGGCGAAATACAAGGAATTGGAACGCTTCTAGACTTCAAGAAGTTCCAGAATTGTTCCGCCCGGCGCGAAACAGCCCATCACCAGGGATCCGCCATTCGCATGGCTGCGGTCCAGGGTAACGGCTACTTTGCCCGTGTGAAGCCCGCCCCGTGCGGGGTCGGAGCCTCGAACAACGCGGGCAAAGCCCTCGTAAACGTCGTCGAGTTGATTGAACCCTGCATGGTTCCACCAGAAACTATCCTTCTGGGCGCCAATCGGCCGGGCGGGGTCCAGCCCGCTGTGCACGAACAATGTGCCATGCGCGTCGCCACTCTGGCTGAAGGCGGCACGCCTCAGAACTGTCATGAACTTTTCGTGACCCGGCCGTTGCCGGATATTCGTGCGCAGCCGGTTGGTCCATCGGGTCATGGTGGGAGCGCCATCGCGCGTGGCCGTGCGTCCCTCATCGGCCGTCGACCCATAGCTCGCCAATGTTCCGGCAATGCCGTGGCGCAGCATCCAGTCATAAACGTCGCGCGGATTGGGGGCGAACTGGATTTGCAGCAATTTCTGCCAGATTTCCTCCTGGGTGCCGCGCAGGTAGACGAGATCTTCCGCAACGTAGCCGGGGCGCGCCAGCAGATACCGCCGGAATGCCAGCAGCTCATCGATGACGTCGGCGGTAGCACCAACAGCGCCACCATAGTTGCCAAGGTAAAGGATCCGGTCGCCCGGCATGATGCGCTCAAGCAGCGCATCATGTATCTGCATCAACCTGTTGATTTCACCATGGATCGCGGCGATGGCCCAGATCCGCTTAGGCCATCCCAGTTCCGCGAAACGATCGTCGCCTGCCAATGCGGAAACGAGAACTCAGGCGACCTTTTTCAGCACTTCTTCCAGGCGTTCGGCCGCCTTGTTCTCGTCGATCTTCTCCACAGCGGCAACTTCGCGTGCCAGACGGTCGAGCGCCGACTGATAGATTTGGCGTTCGCTGTAGGACTGTTCCGACTGGTCATCGGGGCGGCGCAGGTCGCGCAGCACCTCGGCAATCGACACAGGATCGCCCGAATTGATCTTGGTTTCGTATTCCTGGGCGCGGCGGCTCCACATGATGCGCTTCGCACGGCTACGCCCTTGCAATGTTTCCATGGCCGACTTCAAGCGGTCCTTGGAGCTGAGGCGGCGGAGGCCGGAGGTCTTGGCCTTCATGACCGGTATTTTCAGACGCATGCGCTCTTTGTCGAAATGAATCGCGTACAGCTGCACTTCGGATCCGCCAAAGGACAGCGTTTCGACGCCTTCAATGCATCCCACGCCGTGCGCAGGGTAAACCACGTAGTCGCCGGCTGCGAATTCCAGTTTCTGAACCATAGTCTCCACTCTGATGTAAGCGCGTCACTAGCGAAGCGAGCTTATATCACTATTTGAAGATTATGACAAATCTATGATTTGTTAACGATAAATCGGTTCAGGAACCGCCGCCCGGCTTGTCGCTGAAATGTTCGGGGTATTTACCGGCGACGTCTTTCCACGAGGCCGCATCAGGCAAGGCCTCTTTCTTGCGCGTGATGTTCGGCCACGAGCTGGCGAACGCGCGGTTCATCTCGGCAGTCTTGGCGGCCTTCGGATCGCTATCCGACACGATGGCCTCGATGGGGCATTCCGGCTCGCACACGCCGCAGTCGATGCACTCATCCGGGTGAATCACCAGCGTATTTTCACCTTCATAGAAGCAGTCAACCGGACAAACTTCCACGCAATCGGTATATTTGCACTTGATGCAGGCTTCGGTGACGACGTACGGCATTGGTGGATTCCTGGAGGGGAAGCCGGAATTTAGCGCGTTCGGTTGCCGGTGCAAGACCTAATCAGAGGCTTGCTGCGGGGTTTCCGCGCTGGTGACGTACGACCTGCGCCGGGCTTCGCGGTAGATGATGTAAAGTCCGCTGGCGACGATCAGCAGGGCGCCCGCGATCATGGCCATGTCGGGCAGAGTGCCCCAGATCGTGAACTGCAGCCCAACCGTCCACACCAGCGTCACGTAGTTGTAGGGCGCCACGACAGGAGGCGATGCGTAGCGGTAGCACATGGTGGTGCAGTACTGGGCCGTGCCGCCAAGGCAGCCGATCAGGATGACCAGCCCCCAGGCTGCGAGGTCCGCAGGAGCGACGAAATGCGGAACGGCGGCCAAGCCCGCGAACAATGTCCCGAACAAGGTGAAATAGAAAACAATAGCAAGTGGATGCTCCGACCGGCTGAGATGCCGGATGGTGATCATCGCAAACGCCGCTAGCAACGCTGCCGCGACGGCAAAGCCGGCGCCGACGTTAAGTTCCGATCCTGGACGCATCATGATCAGCACCCCCACAAACCCGATCAGTACCGCGGCCCAGCGGTGGCGTCCGACTTTTTCGTGTAACAGCGGCACCGATAGAGCCGTAAGGAACAACGGCGAGGTGAAGTTATACGCGGTGACGTCGGCAAGCGGCAGGTAGCGATAGGCCGCGACAATGCATGCGAGAGACAGGTTACCAACGATGCTGCGCAGCAGATGCCCCAGCGGACGACTCGTCTTGATCAAGCCCGGGCCGCCACTGACCATGATCAGCCCCAGGACGGGGATCATTGCAAAGGCCTGCCGGAAAAAGGCGATCTCGGCGGGGGAGTAAAGGTTGGAACACCATTTCATGATGGCGTTCATCGCGGCGTTGGCCAGCGTGGATAACAGCATGTAGCCGATCCCGCGCCGGAAATCGTCACTGGCCTGCGCCATCAGCCGATGAAACCCGTCCGGTAGGCAACGGCCGTGCTGATCCGGCGCAGGAGTTCATACAGGGCCAGCATCGGCTCGAACACGGTCAGTGTCTCGTGCTCGTAGCCTTGAAGGTCATCGGTGCGATAGGTCGCCGGTTCGCCGAAGTCGCCGGCATCCGACTCCGCGGGATGCGACGGGAATATGTCTTTCAGGCTGGCAACGGCTGCCGGAATGTCCAGTCGCAGGATCTGAATGAACAGGCGGCGGTTTGCCGCATCGTTGCGGCTGGAAAACTCGGGCACCAGCGTGCCTAGGCGGAAAATTTCATGTACAAGCGCGATCCGTACGGTGTTCAACATCGCCAGTGACATGCGGGTGCGGGCGGCCACCGCATCGTAGGGCTGAAGATCATCCAGTTGCTGCAAATAGTCCCGTAGAACTATGAAATCCTGGAACAGGTGCCTGAAGATACGCGCTTGTTCGCTATGCACGCCCCAATCCTCCAGAACCTCCGACAGCCTGCCGAATGATTCTGCCCGTTCCGTATAGCCGGACGCGGCTTGCAGCAGCAGGAAAAGGCCTGGATCCAGCGTGTCCACATAGGCTTTCAACGTATCCGCGTCGCTGAGCGCGTCGGCGTGGCGCACCATGTCGATGATCGCGCGGAACCGGGGCGACGTGCGGACAAGCTCGAAAAACCGGTTCGGATCGTGGGCGATGGCCGCGCCCGCTCCGCCCAGGGTATTCGTCAGCATGCCTAGCTGTTGCAGGACCGCATTGTGGGGAATGGCCCGGAACTGGCTTACCTGCGGGCGGGCGGTCTCGCTTGGGTCCTGGCGTCGCGTGGCGCGGCTGCCGGTGAGATATAACAGGTTCGTGCCGAATGTGCCGAGCAGAACCCCATAGTCGGGATTGGCGATCAGGCCATCCTGGAACGCCTTGATGCTGGTCAGGAACTCGGTAACGTAATCGCGCTCCGCGTAGTAGGGATCCGGCCTTTCGTCCTGTTTCGCCACGCGCCATTCCAGTATGCTGGCGATCACGGCGAGGGCGCCCGGCCGGTTCAGGAAATACACATAGCCGTCCCCGCCCTGAAAACTCGACTCCTGCTTGTACGGAATGCCGGCGTCCGCCATCAGCCGCATGACATGAGGCGGCTGTAGATAGGCAAGCCGTTGTTTCAGGCCGCCCGGATGGCCGCCGCGACCAACGGATTCGCCGTGCGTATCGAAGAACACCAGCTGTATATCCAGGTTGTGACGCTTAAGGCTGTGCACGATGCGCTCTTTCAGGCGCTCGATGGACCCTGCCGCGGCGGGCTGGCCAATGAAGCGTCCCGCGTCGGAATATCCTGTCTGGATGCACAAGCGGCCGATACCTTCGAGGTACGTCCTGAAAGGCTGCGATCCGATCAGCTGCTCGACAACGCGGCTGCCATTTCGGAGCCCCTTTTCGGTCTCGAACAACGGGCAGATCTCAATGCGATCAGCGACGCCGAACAGGCGCGCGTAGTAGAGCGCCACCAGCGGCGTAAAGGCCGTTTCGCATTCCGCGATCAGGAACCGCACGGGAGTCGAGCCATCCAGGTACTTCAGCATCTGCGCCACCGTCATGAACAGCCGCTTTGCCGAAGTGCGTTCGGCCAACAGGCTGCCGAAATTGATGCTGACCGGCTCCACGGACTCTGTCAGGGCGGTCACAGCGTTGACGTAGCCTTGGCGGAAGCGCGCGTCGTCCGGCGCGGTCTCAAGGCCGATCGTCTTGCGGATGGCATTGTGCAACTGGGTCGCGTTGATGCGGACATGGGTACGCGCCAGCGCCAGCCCGTTGTTGCGCAGCTCCGCCGCCAGCGCGATCAGCTTGACGGCGGCTGCATCGTCCGACAGGGGGATGGTCCGGTCGAGTATCTCAATCAATTGCGCTGCGGTGGTCCTGCCGGCGGCCGCCTCGACGAGATGCCGTGATAAAGCTTGTATGGCGTGCAGGCTTTGGGAGTTATCCTGCTGGAAATGCGAGAATACCTCGATATCGGCATCCATTTCCGCAGCCGCGACTGACAATCGG
>CALMVH010000069.1 GCA_937873165.1 uncultured Rhodospirillales bacterium | reverse complement strand
GGGCTTCGAAGTGCCGGACCACTGCCAGGCTTTCGGGGAACGCCACGCCCGGCAGGTAGGCATTGTTGGCGCGGTCGAGGATAACCGCCTCGACATCCCGTCCCCACAAAGCGACATCCAGGCCGCCCTTCGCAAAGCAGAGCGCGAGCGCAGTGCCCCATGCCCCTGCCCCGACCACGGCGATGCGCTCGCCTGCGTGACGACCTTGTGCGCTCATGCGGCCAGCGGCCAGCGGGGCCGCGGCGCAAAGTCCAGTCCATCGACCAGTCCGCGCTGCAGGCGTTCCACGCCCGTCCAGGCAACCATGGCCGCATTGTCGGTGCAAAGGCGCGGCGGCGGCGCGATCAACGTGAACCCATTATCCCTGCAAGCCGTTTCCAGCCGGTCGCGGATCAGGCTGTTGGCCGCGACACCGCCCGCGACGACAAAGGTGGAAAGCCCCGCATGGAGCGCGCGCGCCTGGCGCTGGGCCCGGCGGGTGGCATCCACGACGATCCGGGCCATGACAGCCTGGAAAGACGCCGCGACATCGTTCTTGTCGGCGGCGGTGGGATCGGAGCCAAGCGTCTCGATAACCAGGCGAGCCGCCGTTTTTAAGCCTGAAAACGAGAAGTCGCATCCTGCCCGGCCCGCCAATGGCGATGGAAACACGAAACGCTCGGGATCGCCTGTGGTGGCAGCACGCGACAAGGCGGGTCCGCCTGGAAAGCCGAGGTCCAGCATCTTCGCAACCTTGTCGAAGGCCTCGCCCGCGGCATCGTCCATGGTGCCGCCAAGGCGCTTGTACGATCCCACATCCTCGACCAGCAGCAACTGCGTGTGCCCCCCGGAGACCAGCAGCAGCAGGTAGGGAAAAGCCACAGCGTGAGTCAGCCGCGCCGTCAAGGCGTGCGCTTCCAGATGATTCACGGCGATGTACGGCAGGCCGCGCGCGGCACACAGCGCTTTGGCCAGCATGACGCCGACCATCAAACCGCCGATCAGCCCCGGCCCGGACGTGGCGGCCACACCGGAAAGGTCTTCGAATTGCTTGCCTGACTCGGTAAAGACCCCGCGTACCAGCCGGTCGAGACTATCTAGATGCGAGCGGGCGGCGATCTCGGGCACCACACCGCCAAATGCGCGATGCGCGTCGTCCTGGCTCAGGACCAGGTCGGCGTGGATCACGCGTATTTCGTCCACAAGGGCGACGGCGGTTTCATCGCAACTGGTTTCTATGCCGAGAACGAGCATGACACCCCTATAACCGGATTTGCACTGGACGGCTACTTTCCGGCAAGCCTAGAACAACAGCCGGATTAAATGAACCGCCAATGACGCATCATACGACTCTGAGGCTCGGGACGCGGGGCAGCCCGCTGGCGATGGCGCAGACGCACGAAGTGGCCGCCGCGCTCATGGCCGCCAACCCTGTCCTGCGCCCGAATGGCGCGATCGAGATCGTGGTAATCCGGACCAGCGGCGATCGCATCCAGAACAAGACCCTGGCCGATCAGGGCGGCAAGGGCCTGTTCGTCAAGGAAATCGAGGAGGCTCTGGAGGCCGGGACCATCGATGCAGGCGTGCACTCGGCCAAGGATCTGCCGACGCGGTTGCCGCATGGCATGCGCATCGGATGTGTCTTGCCCCGGGCCGATCCGCGTGACGCGTTCTTCGCCCGTCACGACTATGCCCTGGAAAGCCTGCCCGCCGGCAGCGTTGTCGGCACCGCCAGCCCCCGGCGGCAGGCGCTGGTCCTGTCTGTGCGGCCGGACCTCAAGGTGGCCCTGCTGCGCGGCAACGTGGGTACGCGGCTGAAGAAGCTGGAAGAAGGCGTGGTGGATGCGACCATGCTCGCAGTTGCCGGTCTGGACCGACTGGACGAGGCGTGGCGGATCAAGACCTACCTCGATCCAAACGTGATCGTGCCGGCTGCGGGGCAAGGCACCATCGCGCTTGAGATCCGCAGCCACGATACAGCCACTGCCACTGCGCTGGAAAGCGTCAACTGTGCTACCAGCGCGACCATCCTGAATGCCGAGCGGGCGGTTGTCGGCGCGCTGAATGGCTCCTGCAATTCCCCCATCGCGGCCTGGGGCAGAATACAGGGCGGTGAATTCTTCATGGAAGCTCTGGCGGCGCGGCTGGACGGCTCGGCCATTCACCGCGTGCGGCTGGCGGGATCGTTCGCGCAAGCCCTGTCGATCGGGCATGAAGCCGGCCGGCAGTTGAGCGAAGCCTTGCCGCCTAATTTCTTCCCGGATGATTGATCGACGACCGTACGTCCTCGTGACCCGTCCCGCCGAGTCGGCGGCGCGTTTTGCCGCAGCGCTCGCCGATCTCGGCTATTCGCCCATTGTGTCGCCGTTGATCGAACACCGCGCAACCGCCAACCCGATCCCGCCCGGGCCATTCTCAGCCCTGATCGTAACCAGCCAGGCAGTCCTGCGCTATGTCGCCCCCGATCCCCGCCTGGCATCCCTCGCGGTGTTCACGGTGGGCGAGAAAACGGCTGAGGCGTGCCGCGAAACCGGATTTTCCCACGCGGTCTGCCTGGGTGAAACCGTGCCGGCGCTGGTGAAAACTCTGGCCGCGCGGGATGACGTCCGAGGCACCGCCCCCCTCCTGTACATCAGCGCCGCGCGCGTGTCGCATGACC
>CALMVH010000068.1 GCA_937873165.1 uncultured Rhodospirillales bacterium | reverse complement strand
ATCGCGCATCATGCCTTTGGCGCGCCGCATCCACCGTCCCGCCGTGGCCAGCGCACGCGGCAGGTCCTTGGGCGGGATCACCAGAACCGCGACCAGCGCAATCAGCGCCAGCTCCTGCCACGAGATGTCGAACATGAGGGTTTATGTGCGCCGGGACAGGGGATTTGGCAAGCTGGCCTTGTCACTCCCCCGAAGGCGGGAGTCCAGATTAGGACGATTTGAGAGAGTATGAAAAACGATCCTGGATTCCCGCATTCGCGGGAATGACGGGACAAAACGCATCACGGATCCGTTTCCTCTTCCAGCCGGTCGAACAATGTCGCGCTGATCGGGCGGGTGTCCAGCAGGCCCGTCGCCTTCATTTCCTCGATGCTCGGCAGATCGGCAAGGCTGGAGAGCGAGAAATGATCGAGGAAGTTCGGCGTCGTGACCCAGGTGACGGGGCGGCCCAAGGACTCGCGCCGCCGGCCCGGCTTGATCCAGTTCAGTTCCAGCAGCGTATCCAGCGCGCCGCGATGCGTGGCGACGCCGCGGATCTGTTCGATCTCCGCCCGGGTGACCGGCTGGTGGTATGCTACAATCGACAACGTCTCGGCGACGGCCCGGGGCAGCTTGCGAGGGGCAGCGGTCAGCGGGGCCAGACGGTGGGCCAGTTCCGGGGCTGACCGAAACGCCCAGCGGCCTCCTGTTTCGCGCAGGACAATGCCACGATCGCTGTATAGTTCTGCAAGATCGCGCAACAGCTTATTGATATCGCTGCCAGGTACATAGGTGGCAAGGTCGCGCGCGGGTACTGGCTTTGCCGAGTCGAACAGGACCGCCTCCAAAACGCGCAGATCCTCGTCCAGGCCGCTCATGCGGCGGCACCGCTTCGCACGTAGATCGTACCGAACGCGGAGTCCTGCCGCAGGTCCAGGACCCCTTGCTTGACCAGTTCTAGACTGGCCCCGAAGGTAGCGGCGATTTCCGCACGCGACCGAAGCGGCGTCGCGGCCCTGCCCGGCAGGAACCGCGTCAGGACTGTCCAGTCCGGCAGGCTGCCGATGATGACTGACAGGCGGTCGAGTGCGATCTCGACTGAATCGAGGTTCAACGGCGGGATCTCGTAGTGCTCGGGCCTGTCTGCCTTGCGGCGGCAGGTGGCGTAGGCGTCCAGCAACTGGAACAGGGTGAACTCGGGGGGCGCCGATGCGCCGGACGGGGCAAATGGCTCGATCATCCCGCGCGGCAGGACCGAACTTCCCAGGCGAGGGCGCAGCGCCAGTTCGCGCGCGGCGAGCTGGACCGCTTCCAGCCGGCGCAGTTGCAAGGCGAGCGCCTCCGCCAGTTCTTCCGCCGTCGGCTCGTCCGAGTCTTCCGCTTGCGGAACCAGCAGGCGCGATTTCAAGTAGGCCAGCCAGGCGGCCATCACCAGGTAGTCGGCGGCAAGTTCGAACCGCAAATGCTGTGCGCGCTCCACAAAGGCGATGTACTGCTCGGCCAGCCGGGCGATCGACAGGCGCACCAGGTCGATCTTCTCGTCGCGGGCAAGCTGCAGCAGCAGGTCGATGGGTCCGTCAAATCCGTCGAGATCGAGCAGGAACTGCCGATCGGCGGTTTCGCGGGGCGCGTTCTCGGAAACGGGTGCCGTCAAGCTGTCCGGTCTCGCATCAGCTCGTCGTATCGCCGCCGCGCCGCCACCGCGCCTGCGCGGTCGAGACTGCCCAGGTTCGCACGGCCTCGGCTGACCCGCGCTGCCGAGGCCGGGGTCACGGGCAGCAGGGCGGGCGCGAGCGCCTGCATCTCGTCCATCCGGCCGCTGCAATGCAACGTCAGGTCCACGCCGCTGGCAAGCGTCGCGGCCGCCCGCTCGGCCAGCGTGCCCTTCAGCGCGTCCATGCCGATGTCGTCGGCGATCAGGACACCATCGTATCCGATCCGGGTGCGAAGGATTTGCCGCACGGCCTTCGGCGACGTGGAAACCGGATGGTCGGCGTCAACTGCGGTAAACAGCACATGGGCGACCATGGCCCAAGGCGCGTTGCGTAATGCGGCAAAGGGCCTGAAGTCGCTGGATTGCAATTCTTCCAGCGGCGTATCGACGCGCGGCAAGTCGGCGTGGCTGTCGACCGTTGCCCTGCCGTGCCCCGGAATGTGCTTGATGACCGAGATCACCCCTGCTGCCGCCAGCCCCTCGCACACAGCGCGGCCGAGGATGGCGACCGTCTCCGGATCGGGCGCCAGGGCGCGATCTCCGATGATATCGTGGGACCCCGCCACCGGTAGGTCGAGCACGGGCGCGCAGTCGACATCGATGCCCAGCCCGGCCAGCTCGTGCCCGATCAGCAAGGCGTTCAGATAGCAGGCCTCGCGGGCGGCGTCGATATCGCTTCCAGCCATCTGCCCGAACAGGCTCATGGCGGGAAACGAGGGCCAATGCGGTGGGCGCAACCGTGCGACCCGTCCGCCTTCCTGATCGATCAGGATCGGGGCGTCAGCCCGGCCTACGCAGTCGCGCAGCGCGCCGGTTAAGGCCTTCACCTGCTGCGGTGTGTCGCAGTTACGGGCAAACAAGATAAAGCCGAGCGGGTCGAGATCGCGAAAGAAAGCCCGTTCATCGGGTTGCAGCGTCGCTCCCGCGCAGCCGAGGATGATGGCGGCGGGGGCGCTAGCGCGGGGCGGGGATGCAGGTGACATTGGCGCTCTTCAGGGTGACGCAGGTTTTCTTGGCGGTATCCTGGGGCAGCGGCCCGGCTTTCAGGCGGAACCAGATGCCTTTGGCCCCAAGGTCGGCGCGCTCCACAAGCGGGGATAAGCTGCCCAGCACATCCGGATGGGCGGCTTTCAGGCGCTGCCACTCGGCGGTCGCCGTCGCTTCGTCCTTGAAAGCGCCCAGTTGAACGGCGTAGTTGCCCGAAGTGCTGGCAGCAGGGCTGGGCTTAGCGGCA
>CALMVH010000067.1 GCA_937873165.1 uncultured Rhodospirillales bacterium | reverse complement strand
CCCGTTCAGACGCAGGATCTCCTCCACCAGATCGGCCTCGCCCACCAGATCGCCGCGCCAGCTGGGCGGGATAATCGTCGTGCCTTCAAACCGGCAGCCGACGGCTTCCAGCAATTGCAGCTGCCGGTCCGCGGCAACATCGACACCGCTCAGCGTTTTCACGCGTTCCGCCCGCAGCGTCAGTTCACGCCGCCAACGCATCTCGTGCCCGGCGATGACCCTCTCGCTAGCTTCGCCGCCGCACAGATCCAAGATCATTCTTGTCGCGATTTCCGCCGCATCGCGCACGAAGGCGGGATCGAGTCCGCGCTCGAACCGGTAGCGCGCATCGGATACGATCTGCAGTTCGCGCCCGGCGACGGCCACCGCGCGCGGATCGAAAAGCGCCACTTCCAGGAACACCGATGTTGTCTCAGGCGTGCAGCCGGTCGCCTCGCCGCCCATGACGCCCGCCAGCGAGTCGACGCCGCCCTCATCGGCGATCACCAGGTGGTGCGGCTTCAGCCTGTAGGTCTTGCCGTTCAGCGCGGCCAGTTCCTCGCCGTCATGCGCGAACCGGACGGTCAAGTCGCCCTGCAGCCGCTCGGTATCGAAGACGTGCAGGGGCCGTCCCAAGTCGAACGTCATGTAGTTGGTGATGTCGACCAGCGTCGAAATCGGGCGCAAGCCGATAGCGCGCAGCCGGTCCTGCAGCCATTGCGGGCTGGGGCGGTTGATGACGCCCCGGATCGTGCGGCCGATGAACAGCGGGCAGGCATCGTGCGTGTCGGCCGCGATGTGCAGGCGTACCGGGCTGGCAAAGGCGGTGTGCGCGTGCGCGATGTTCAGCGGCTTCAGCGTACCCATTCCGGCGGCGGCAAGGTCGCGCGCGACCCCGTAGACGCTGGCACAATCGGCACGGTTGGGCGTGATCGCGATCTCGATGACCGGATCGTTCAGCCCCAGCGCGTCCGCGACGCTGCTGCCCAGCGCCGCGCTGCCCGGCAGTTCGAGGATACCCTCGTGCTCGTCGGACAGGCCCAGCTCGCGGCTCGAGCACAGCATGCCTTGGCTTTCCACGCCTCGGATCGTACCCGCCTTCAGCGTTTGCCCTGTCGCGGGGATCACGTCGCCGGGCCGCGCCAGCGCCACGTTGATGCCGGCGCGCGCGTTCGGCGCCCCGCACACCACCTGCAAGGTGCCGCTGCCGGTATCAACCGTGCAGACCCGCAGCCGGTCGGCGTTCGGGTGCTGTTCAGCATGCGTCACCGCGGCGACGATAAACGGCCTGAGGTTGGCGCCCTGGTTCTCGATATGCTCGACCTCAAGGCCGAGGGCGGTCAGTTTCGCCGAAATCTCGTCAAGCGACGCACCCGTGTCGAGGTGATCCTTCAGCCAGGAGAGTGTGAATTTCATCGGTATGATACTTTCGCTAAATCGTCATCGGACCCTTACTCGGATGACAGCTTACAACCCCGCTGCCAGGTCCGGCTGCTGCAGGGCCGAGAACCCGTAATGCTTCAGCCAGCGTATGTCGGACT
>CALMVH010000066.1 GCA_937873165.1 uncultured Rhodospirillales bacterium | reverse complement strand
TTCTACGCCCGCTTCGCGAACAAGGCTGAGCTGTTCCGCGCCGTTGTGGGCCAGCTGATACAAGGCATCAGCCCGGCGGATGTCGGCAGCCTGTTCGAGGGCCGCAGCTGCGAGGAGATCCTGACCATTCTGGCCGCGGCGATCCTGCGCGCCTCGCTGGCCCCACAGGCATTGGCGCTGCAGCGCTTGATTCTGTCGGAGGCAGCGCGTTTTCCCGAGTTGGGTCTGGTTATGGAGGAGCAAGGATCGCGCCGGGATGCCATCGCCCGCATCGCGGCCCTGCTGGAGCGGGAAACGGCCGCCGGGCGGCTGGCTGCCGCAAACCCTTCGCTGGCAGCGGAACTGTTCATGCAGATGGTGGTGGCGCTGCCGCGGCGGCGGGCCATGGGCATAGGCGTGCCGATGACCGAAGCGGAACTGAAGCAATGGTCACACGCGGCGGTACAGATGTTCCTGCATGGTTGCGCGGTGCATCCGCACTAGCCTGCTGCTTGTTCCCGCCGCACCGATGCGTTAGGCCGGTTCGATGAACACTGCCCTGATCTATGGTATGGCCGCACTCGGCGAGATTGCCGGGTGCTTCTCGTTCTGGGCGGTGTTCCGGCTGGGGAAACCGGTCTGGTGGATAGTCCCAGGCGTCGCCTTCTTGATGCTGTTTGCATGGCTGCTGACGCGTGTCGACGCGAGTGCCGCAGGACGAGCCTATGCGGCTTATGGCGGCGTGTACATCGCCACGTCGCTGGCGTGGTTATGGATGGTCGAACATATCCGGCCCGACCGGTGGGATGTGACCGGCGTCGCCCTTTGCCTGGCGGGAGCCACCATCATCATAGCCGTTCCGCGCTGACAGACGTTTGCAACCCTATTTCACGTCGTCACTCCCGCGAAGGGGGGAGTCCAGATTGGATAGTCTGGGTTACCGCCCGCGCGCGACTGACAACCGAGCGATCAACCCGCCAGGAAATCCTGCTTGCCGATCTGCACGCCGTTATGGCGCAGGATGGCGTACGTGGCGGTCGCATGGAAGTAGAAGTTCGGAATCACGAAGTTGAACAGGTAGTCGCGGCCGGTGAAGGTCATCTCGCGCGGTCCGACTTTCAAGGTAATCGTGCGGTCCTCGCTGCCTTCGAACTTGTTCTGCGGCACGCTCTTCAGGAACTCGGCGGTTTTCAAAATCCGCGCCTGCAGCTCGGAAAACGTGGTTTCGGTGTCCGGAAAGCCCGGCACTTCCACGCCGGCCAGACGGGCGGCGCATCCCTTGACGCCATCAGTCGCAATCTGGATCTGGCGGGTCAGCGGGAACATGTCGGGCGCCAGGCGGGCCCCCGTCAGAACCAGCGGATCGATCTTGCGCGCTTCGGCGTCGGCGGCAGCCTTGTCCAGAATGGACGACAGGGCGGAAAGCTGGCGCAGGAAGCCGGGAATGGAGGCTTCGTACATCGAGAGAGTCATGGAAAGATACCTTTATAGAAATTGTCATGCTGAACGAAGTAAAGCATCTCACGTGAGATCCTTTGCTGCGCCCGGCATGAGCAGAGGGTCAAGCCGCCGAGGAACGTTCGGCGCGTTTGCGTTCGTTGGGATCGAGGAATTTCTTGCGCAGGCGGATGTTCTGCGGCGTGACCTCGACCAGCTCGTCGTCGCCGATATAGGCAATCGCCTTTTCCAAGGTCATGCGGATCGGCGGGGTCAGCTTCACCGCCTCGTCCTTGCCGGCGGCGCGGATGTTCGTCAGTTGCTTGCCCTTCAGCACGTTCACTTCCAGGTCGTTTTCGCGCGTGTGCTCGCCGATGATCATGCCTTGGTAAACCTTGATGCCGGGCTCGATCATCATCGGGCCGCGCTCTTCCAGGTTCCACATGGCGTAGGCAACCGACTCGCCGTCGCCGTTGGAGATCAGCACGCCGTTGCGGCGGGCCGGGATCGGACCCTTATAGGCGCCGTACTCGTGGAACAGTCGGTTCATGATGCCCGTGCCGCGCGTGTCCGTCAGGAACTCGCCATAATAGCCGATCAGCCCGCGCGACGGGGCGTGGAAGGTCAGGCGCTGCTTGCCACCGCCAGACGGTTTCATTTCGATCAGGTCGGCCTTGCGTTCCGATAGTTTCTGCACCACGACGCCTGAATAGGCCTCGTCCACATCGACCTGCACTTCCTCAATCGGTTCCAAGCGGTTGCCGGCCTCGTCCTCGCGGAACAGCACGCGCGGGCGGCCGATAGACAGCTCGAATCCTTCGCGGCGCATTTGCTCGATCAGCACGCCCAGCTGCAACTCGCCACGGCCTGCAACCTCGAAGCTGTCCTTGCCCGAGCTTTCCGTGACGCCCAAGGCGACATTGCCTTCGACTTCACGGAACAGGCGGTCGCGGATCATGCGGCTGGTGACCTTATCGCCCTCGCGGCCCGCCAGCGGGCTGTCGTTGACCTGGAAGGTCATGGCAATGGTCGGTGGATCGATCGGCTGCGCGGGAATGGCTTCGCTCACGGCCGGATCGCAGATCGTGTCGGCAACGGTGGTCTTCTCGAATCCGGCAATGGCGACGATGTCGCCGGCGCTGGCTTCCTCCAGGCTGATGCGTTCCAGGCCGCGGAAGGCCAGGATCTTGGAAATGCGGCTGTTCTCGATCAGCTTGCCGTCGCGGCTCATGGATTTGGCGATCATGTTCGCCTTGACCTTGCCGGTCTGGATGCGGCCGGTCAGCAGGCGGCCGAGGAAAGGGTTGGGTTCCAGGATGGTCGCCAGCATGGAAAACGGCGCCTCCACATCGCCCACTGGTTCGGGCACGTGGCTCATGACCAGTTCGAATAAGGGTTCCATGTTCTCGCGCGGGCCATCCAGCGACAAGGACGCCCAGCCATTGCGGCCGGAGGCGAACAGGGTCGGGAAATCCAGCTGCTCCTCCGTCGCGTCCAGCGCCGCGAACAGGTCGAAGATCTGGTTGTGCACCACATCCGGCTCGGCGTCCGAGCGGTCGATCTTGTTGACCACCACGATCGGTTTCAGCCCGCGGGCCAGGGCCTTGCCCAGCACGAACTTGGTTTGCGGCAGCACGCCCTCGGCGGCATCGACCAGTAGCAGCGCCCCGTCGACCATCGACAGGATGCGCTCCACCTCGCCCCCGAAATCGGCGTGGCCGGGCGTGTCGACGATATTAATGCGGTTACCCTTCCAGTCGACGGAAGTCGCCTTCGCCAGGATGGTGATCCCGCGTTCCTTTTCCAAATCGTTCGAATCCATGGCGCGCTCGGCGACATGCTGGTTCTCGCGGAACGTGCCGCTTTGCTTCAGAAGCTGGTCGACCAGCGTCGTTTTGCCATGGTCAACGTGGGCGATAATCGCAATGTTGCGAAGCGACATGAAAGTTCCGTTCGGTCAGGTTAGTCGGCCAGTTCGCGTGCGCGCGAGACTGCGGCCTGCAATGCCCGCGCATATATAGAGAGTAATTCATCGTTTTCCATCAAAATCCGCAAGGCCGCTTCCGTGGTGCCGCCCTTGCTGGTCACCCGGGCCCGCAAGGTCTCCGCCGGCTCTGGCGATCCATGCAGCATCTCGGCGGCCCCGGCGAGGGTTTCGCGGGCCAGGGCAGCGGAAAGGGCGGGGGTCAATCCCAGGGTCTCGCCCGCTCGCGCCAGCGTTTCCGCCAGCAAAAACACGTAGGCGGGACCACTGCCCGACAAGGCGGTGAGCGCATCCAGTTCCGCCTCGTTCACCCAGTGCACGCTGCCGACTGCCTGCAGCAAACGGGTTGCGAGTGTGCGGTCCTGCGCAGTGGCATTGGCGTTGGCGCAGCAGCCCGACACGCCTCGCCGCACGGTCGCGGGCAGGTTCGGCATGGCCCGCACGATCCTGGCCTCGGGCCCAAGGTGCCCTTCGAAGAACGCGACCGTCTTTCCAGCCGCGATCGACAGAAATGGCGATAAACCCGCAAACCGGGCGTAGGCAGGCAGTATATCGCCCAGCACCTGCGGCTTGACCGCCAGCACGATCATGTCGGGGCGAAAATCGGCCGGCAAGTCGGCTGCATCGGCCACAAACGATATTGTGTCCATCATCATCAAGGGCGCGGGTTCCACGACAATGCTTTGTCCCAGCAGCCGTGCATCGCGCCAGCCGGTCAGCAACGCGTGCCCCATGTTGCCGCAACCGATCAAAAGGATACGCTGCATTTGGTACACCCAACACACGATGAAACCGCCAGAAGGCTGGTCGTTGTTCTATTGCAGCTTCGCGCGGTGCAAAAGCAAATGCTAACTGCAGCCGCCATGGCATACAAATCCGCAACTTGTACCAGAATGTTCTACATACGTTGCTAATTTATTTTAATCAGTTGCAGGAAGTTTTGAAAAAGTTCCCTATTTTTCCAGATTTGTGCACAGGAACCCCGGATAGTGCTGGCTTTCCGGTCTTCAATTTCGTAGCGACGCACGCGTGGGTATTCACCAACGCAATCGAGGTTCCAATGTCGCTCGCTTCCGTTCCCTTGCTGGGAACATTATTTCCGAACATGTCGCCGCATCCCACCAACAAGAACGCCAGCGTTCACGGTGCCCGCGGCTTGTTGGCCCTCACCGTGATGCTGTTCCACGTATGCAACTCCGGGCTGCATACATTTGGCGTCATGGAGACGAGTTTTGCCAAAAACGCCTTCTGTTCGCTGCAATCAGCCGTCGAGATATTCTTTTGCATCAGCGGGTACGTGATAACAGGCAGCCTGGGGCGCGCGCCGTCGGCGGCATCGTTCCTGTCCAGCCGCCTGTGGCGCATCATGCCCCTGCTGTGGATCACCGTCACCGTGACGTTCGGCATGGAGATCATGGCACGGCGCTGGGAGGTCAGTGGCTTCAACTCATCGGAACTGATAGCGGTTTACGCAGCCAACCTGATGGCGCTGCCCGGCATCGTACCGATCAGGCTGTTGCATGATGGCGCCTGGTCGATCAGCTACGAACTTGCATTCTACCTGTTGTGTGCCTGTGCGTGGA
>CALMVH010000065.1:2591-3966 GCA_937873165.1 uncultured Rhodospirillales bacterium | reverse complement strand
GGTGGAAGCCGTCGGGGAAGCGGCTGGGGATGCCGAACCCGATGCCGTTGCGGCTATCGCGTTCGTATCGGCCGAGGCCGTTGCAGGCGCCCCCGTGCTTTCATCCGCGTCGGAGCCGAACAGCGTCGCGATAATGTGGCTGCCAATGTCCTTGCCGGTTTCTCCTTCAACCAGGCTATCGACCACCGATCCCGCCAATCCGAACACGCCGCCATACAGCGTATCGCCGGCGATGCGGGCTGCCGGCGAGATCGAGTCGCCTGTGAGCGCGCGGTAGATGGGGCCGACCAGCGGCAGATGCTGCAACGGATTGACGGTTTCCAGCAGGTCGTGAAACGTGAAATCGCCCTTCTTGTCCGCTTGCGGCGAACCGGCCTGCGGCGAAGTAGACGGGGTGGACCTCACCGCCACAGGAATCGACGCGCCGCCGACCAGTGCGGTTTGTGCCGAGGCGGTGTCGAGAGATGAGGTCATGGCAACTCCTTGGATCGAGGCAAACAGAGCAAGTTCCATGCCAACGACCATGATATTACGCGTCGAGTTCTCGGCCGCCGCAGCGTATAAGGATCGATGCCCGCCGACGAACGCATAGTGCTGGTCTTCGAGCCGCAGCCCAACCTGACGCAGTTCCTCGATGACCAGATCGAGGGCTGGACCACGCGGCATTGCGAGCCCGGGCTGGTGCCGAACAATGCGCATGACGCCAGTGCCGCCGTGATGGCGGGACCGTTCGATCATTGGGATATGGCCCGGGCGCTACGACGGGCCTTGTTGATCGGACCCTTGTTTTCGATCGGCGAAGCCGGTCAGGACGCCAAGCCTCCCCTTACGGTGCTGGCCAGGCCGCTGCGCCTGAATGCCATGCTGAACCGGTTGAAGGAACAGTCCGATAACGATGTCGATTTAATCCCGCTCGGGCGCTGGTATCTTGATATCACGCAAAAAGCGCTCGTCGATCCCACGTCAGGCGAGGTGGAGCGCTTGACCGAACGCGAGCTTGCCTTGATGGCGATGCTGATCCGCCTGTCTCCCGGCACGCTCAGCCGGGAAGATTTGCAGACGCAGCTATGGGGTTATCACAACGAAACAACCTCGCACACGGTCGAAACGCATGTCTGGCGCCTCAGGCAGAAGCTGGAAGTCAACTCCGCCGAACCCACGCACCTGCTGACAACGGGTGACGGGTATTGCCTGAAGCTGGGCGAACCCTGAACGGGTTGGCGTGTTCAATACCCATTCGCACACAGGATCATCATGAAATCGAACAGACCGGCCTTGTTCTTGCTCGCTTCAATCGGCGCGACGGCGCCTGCCCTGGGCCAGACTCCGCAGGGGCAGATGGGCTTCCTTTCTGAACCGAATGCGCTGGGCAAGG
>CALMVH010000065.1:0-2581 GCA_937873165.1 uncultured Rhodospirillales bacterium | reverse complement strand
AAAGCCGCTGCCTTGCCCACCGGATGCGACCGGCAAACGGCCAGAAAAATGTTACCAGGGGCCAACCGCCAACGATATGAAAACGCTTGGCCTGTTCGGAGCGTTTACGGAAGAATTCGCGCCGTTGAATTACGGCTATGGCGACTACCCTTATGCGTATCGCGGCTTCGGTTCTCGCCCTACATGGCAGGGTGGCCGTTCCCCTCGATAAAGTGCACGCAGAGGCTGGTGATTACTCAGCCAACCACAAAGGGTCCTTCATCTGCGCCAGCATGGCGGCATGGGCCAGCAACTCGGCCTCGCTGGGAGCATGGGCCCGGGCGGGGCGCAGGATGCGCTCGGCGATCTCCTCGACAGCGGCCGCGGCGGCTTCGGCAGTGATCAGGCCCAGCGCCGACTGCCGGCCCCCCAGCAGCTCCATGTACACTTCGGCCAGCAGCTGCGCGTCCAGCAGCGCGCCATGCAGGGTGCGGCCTGAGTTGTCGACCTTGAAGCGCTGGCAAAGCGCATCCAGGCTGGCGGGCGCGCCCGGATATTTCTGCCGCGTCAGCTTCAGCGTGCACAAGGCGCGGCTTTCGTGAAACACGGGATGCCCGCAGCGCGACACTTCCATGTTGAGGAAACGCATGTCGAAGTCGGCATTGTGGATCACCAGCCGCGCGTCCTCGACGAAATCGAGGAACTCGCCCACGATCCCGGCGAAGGTCGGGCAGTCTACGACCTTGTCGTTGGAAATGCCGTGGATCGCCACGACCTCGTCGGGGATGTCGCGCTCTGGATTGATGTAGCGGTGGAAGGTGCGGCTGGTCGGTACATGGTTCAGCAGCTCGAGGCAGCCGATCTCGACGATGCGGTGCCCGGTCAGGGGATCGACGCCGGTTGTTTCGGTATCCAGAACGATTTCACGCATGCGCGGACTCTAACGCCTTCAGAATGGTTTGCAAACGCCGGACCGTGGCCGAGCGAGGCCCGCCGGTCTTGATAACATAATCGCTGCGGCGGCGTTTTTCGAGATCCGGCATCTGCCGGACCATGATCGCGGCGAACTTGGTTTCCGTCATGCCGGGCCGCGCCAGCACGCGCGCGCGTTGCACGAAGCGGGGCGCGCTGACGGTCAGGACTACATCGGTCTCGGCTTCTAGGGATTTTTCGAACAGCAAGGGGATATCGAGAACAACCAGCTTGATCCGGCGGCTTCGACAGCGCCGCAAGAATTGAACACGGTCTGCCGCGACCAAGGGATGCAGGATCTCTTCCAGCTGGTTCAGCCGCTCGGCACTCCCGAACACCTGATTGCCCAAGCGCTTGCGATCGATCAGTCCGCCTGTCAGACAATCGGGATATGCGGTTGAAACCGGCAGGTAAGCCTTGCCGCCGGGCGCCAGCAGGCGGTGCACGGCCGCGTCGGCATCGTAGACTGGAACATGCCGGGCGCGCAGCATGGCGGCAACCGTGCTTTTGCCCATGCCGATGGAGCCGGTCAGCCCGACGACCAGCATCAACCGGCCGTCACGTGACGCCGCAGGGTCTCGTCTACTTCCGGCACAATGCCGAACCAGCTTTCAAAGCCGCCTGCCGCCTGGTGCAGCAACATGCCCAACCCGTCGGCGGTGCGATGCCCCCGTGCAGCCGCCTCCGCCAGCAACGGCGTTTGGACAGGGCTGGTCACGATATCGGCAACGACAGCGGCGCGGGGCAGGGTGTCGAGGTTTACAACAAGTGGCGGTTGGCCTGTCATGCCGAGGCTGGTGGTGTTGACCAGCAGGGTGCAGTCCGCGAAAGGGCCGGCTTCATTGGCCAAGGCCACCTGGCTGCCAAAACGATCCGCCAGCGCCTCCGCCTTGGCTCGGGAGCGGTTCACCAGGCGGATGCGTGGCACCCCCGCTTGCAGCAAGGCCCATATTATCGCGCGGGCGGCTCCCCCCGAACCCAGCACGACCGCATCAGCCGCGCCACTTTCCCAATCCGGCACGAACTGCCGCAAGGACGCGATGAAGCCCGGTGCGTCCGTATTGCGGCCGTGAGTCGTTCCGTCTTCCCTGAACACCAAGGTATTGACAACTCCGGTCGCCTCCGCAGGTTCGTCCACGCTATCGCACAGCGCCAGCGCGGCTTCCTTGTGAGGCATCGTTACATTGATGCCGGCAAGCCCCGCAGCCTGCAAGCCCCGCACCGCCGCTTCGAACCCCTGTGAGATAGCGGGAAATGGCAGGTAGGCCCCATTGATACCGTATCTGTGCAGCCAGTGATTGTGGATCGCGGGCGAGCGCGAATGCTGCACGGGCCAGCCCACGAGTCCCGCCAGCCGGGTCCTGCCATCGATCCTCATGCGGCCAGTGTCTACGGCAAACCCCGCCGGGTAAACTCATTTTGAAAAAACTTCGTCAACCAAACCCTGTGCAGAACCCGCGTATGGGGAAGTTGATGGATCCTTAACGCGTATTCATCCCCGTAGCGCCGCCGCAGGCAGGCGTTTTATACCATGTGAATGGAATCCAGCGTGCCTGCCATAGCAATGGGGATAAGAGGCAGGCAGGCGGGAAGCGCGCTTGTGCGTCACCGCAAACTTGTGGATGGAGTC
>CALMVH010000064.1:4891-15117 GCA_937873165.1 uncultured Rhodospirillales bacterium | reverse complement strand
TTTCAGGCGATCTTGAAAACTATCCTTGTGGCCACTCATCCGGCGCTTCCGTTGCTTTGATTCTTAAAAAGTTACCCTTCAGTCGCATCGAACGCAATGCCGATCATCTACGCGCAGGCTGCCATTCTGGCCATCCACCCTGTGCCTTGTCGTTCCGGCCGTGGAGACCCATCTCGGTTCGATGCCGATAAACCATGCTGTGGACACCGAGACCGACACAAGCCCTGGCTTGCCCGCCCAGGTCCGGTTTGCGTTCAACAATACATACGCGCGTTTGCCGCAACGCTTCCATGCGCGGCGCAAGCTCACGCCCGTCGGCGGCCCCCGCCTGATCCAGCTGAACGACGGTTTGTCCCGCATCCTGGGGATCGATCCCGAAGCGCTTGCCGGCCCAGACGGTGTGGAGATTCTCGCTGGCAACCGCGTGCCCGACACGGCCGAACCGATTGCGCTGGCCTATGCCGACCATCAGTTCGGCGAGTTCGTGCCGCAGCTTGGCGACGGCCGCGCAGTGTTGCTGGGTGAGGTGACCGGCTGCGACGGCTTGCGCTACGATATCCAGCTGAAGGGCGCCGGACGGACGCCTTTCTCGCGCGGGGGCGATGGCCGCGCCGCACTTGGCCCGGTTCTGCGCGAGTATATCGTGAGCGAGGCCATGGCGGCCTTGGGCGTGCCGACGACGCGCGCGCTGGCGGCGGTCACGACCGGCGAGGGCGTGCTGCGCGAAACCCTCCTGCCGGGCGCGGTGCTGGCGCGTGTAGCCGTCAGTCACATCCGCGTTGGCACGTTCCAGTACTTTGCCGCGAGGGACGACGTAGACGCGCTGCGCACGCTTGCGGACTACACGATCAGCCGTCACTACCCCGCAGCTGCCAACGCCTGCCAGCCGTATCGGGCGTTGCTCGACGCCGTGGTCGCGCGGCAGGCGGCGCTTTGTGGCGCAATGGATGCTGATAGGCTTTGTTCACGGCGTGATGAACACGGACAACACATCGATCTCTGGTGAAACGATCGATTACGGTCCCTGTGCCTTCCTGGATGGTTACGACCCGGCGACGGTGTTCAGTTCCATCGATCGGCACGGGCGCTATGCCTATGGCAACCAGCCGCGCGTCATGCAGTGGAACTTGGCGCGCCTGGCCGAAGCCTTGCTGCCGTTGCTGGGCGAGGACGAAGAGGACTCGCTCCACGCCGCGCAGGAGGCGATTGCCGCCTCCGGCCCTGTTTTCAAAACAGCCTATAATGCCGGGTTGCACCGCAAGCTGGGCCTGTTCACCGAACGCGAAGGCGACACTGCCTTGGCCGAGGATCTTCTGGCGCGCATGGCGGCGAACCGGGCGGATTTCACGTTGACGTTCCGCCAGCTATGCCATGCCGCGCCACAGAAGGAGCCCGACGGCGCCGTTCGGTCGCTGTTCAGCGATTCTGGCGCTTATGACTCGTGGGCGATTGGCTGGCGCCGCCGATTGAGCGAGGAACCCGAAAGTCCGGATGTTCGCGCCGCCGCCATGCGGGCGGTCAACCCCGCCTACATCGCGCGCAATCATTTGGTGGAGGCCGCACTGGACGCGGCCAGTTCGCAAGGGGATTTCAGCCCGTTCGAGGAGCTCCTGGATGTTCTGTCGCGCCCCTTCGAGGAACAGCCAGGTTTCGAGCGCTATGCCGCGCTGCCGCCAGCATTGCAAAGTCTCTATCGGACTTTCTGCGGAACTTAGGTTGGTTAGCCGAAAACGCGAGGCCAGGCTTGCTGGAGGGCCTGGTCGATCTGGTGCATGGGCAGCGTCGCGCCGATGGCAGCGAGCGAGGTAACCCCATGGCCGGTTATGCCGCAGGGTACGATTCCTTCGAAGTGCGACAGGTCAGGGTCGACGTTCAGCGAAATACCGTGAAACGTCACCCAGCGGCGCACCCGCACGCCGATCGCGGCAATTTTGGATTCTCCGCTGCCGCCGTAGCGGGTCATGTCGATCCATAACCCGACGCGGCCCTCCCGCCGCCCGGCGGCAATGCCAAGCTCGTGCAGCGTCAGAATTAGCCATTGCTCCAGATCGGCGACGTAGCGGCGGATATCGGGTCCGCGCCTTTGCAGGTCCAGCATCACATACGCAACACGCTGGCCGGGACCGTGGTAGGTGTATTGCCCGCCCCTGCCTGCCTGGAACACCGGAAAGCGGGCGTCCAGCATGTCCTGCGGCCGCGCGCTGGTTCCGGCGGTATAAACGGCGGGATGCTGCAGCAGCCAGACCCGTTCGCCTGCCAAGCCTTCGCGTATGGCATCCACCCTTTCGTCCATCGCGGCAAGCGCACGCTCATAAGGAACCAGGCCAGTCTCGACCTGCCAGTCCAGCCGGTGCAAATCGTTGGCGGAATGCCGATCCTCTGGTAAGCCGTTCGACATCGATCCGCCTGCAAGGTTTATAGTCCGACGATGATCCGACAAGTGCGCTGCCTCGCCATGGTCCTGCTGCTGTTGGCCAGCCCCGCCGCGTGGGCCGCCGATCCGGTGCAAGTTCCTGACGTGCATGCGGGGATGGTTTCGGTAGGGTTCGCCAGCCAGGGTTCCCTGCTCGCGCGGCGCAGCCACCAGACATTGGTCCTCGACACGACAAATGTCGACACCATCGATGTTTCGATTGCGCATGTCGGGGAAGCGGACGTCTTGAAGGTACTGGAAGCCGGTGCCCAGGTGCCTGTTCCCGCCTCCGCGCAGGTGGTAGTCCGCAGGACGGTACCGGCAACCGTGGCGCCCCCCTCCGGCACGGCTACGGGGCCTGCAAAGCCCGGCCAGCCCGGCAGGACATCGATCGACGTGCTGCAATGGCTGACTGCCTTGCAGCCAGGCTTATACTTCGTGACGGCGCAGCCGATCGCAGCGTCGCCCGCAGGGGGGCAGCCCTTGCCACTCGGCCATGCCGCCACGATGTGGCTGATGGTATCGAACCTGGGCATCGAGGCGTTCACGGGGACTGACGGGCTTGTGGCGCAGGTGCGGCTGTTATCCGAAACCACCCCGGCGCCGGGCGTGGACGTGGCGCTGATCGCCCGCAATAATCGCGAGCTGGCGCGGGTACGAACCGATGCCGACGGGGTGGCGCGGTTCGGGGCGGATGTAGCGTCTGGAAAGGGCGACGATGCACCGGCAGCCCTGTACACTTACGGATCAGACGGCGAGTTCACGGCTCTTCGCCTCGGGGAGCCGGGACTATTGTTCCCCCCTGCGGCCGCGACCGAAGCTGCCTCGGGCCAGCGAGCCTGGATCCTGACCGACAAACCGGACTACCGGCGTGGCGAGACGATTCACGGGCTGGTTATGATCAGGGACGCAGCCAACCGCGCGCAGACGGGCGGTGAAACGGTACAATTGACCGATCCGGCAGGCGGCTTGATCGAGGAATGGCCCGTGACCGCTGCGCCGGGCGGGCTGATGACGTTCAGCCTCCAGGCGCCCGACCGGCCCAACGCGCATCTGCTGCTTCGCTTGGTGGCGAACGGCAAGGCGCTGGACGGCGCTGGCGGGATTTCGGTCGAGGCACCGGGTGCCGACAAGGACAAACCGCCTGCCGCTGCCGCCGGGTCCAGGCCCGTCGATGCGCCGCCCGGTATCGTGATCTCGCCGGGGCGCCGCCTGTTCCAGCGTGGTGAACTGGCGAATATCTCGATCCAGCCGCCTGCCGATTGCGACGTGACGCTGGCCATTGTCGATCAAAACATTCATGCGGTGACCCGCCAGCATGTTGGCAAGGAAGGCGGGGTCGCGCAACTGCCGATTCCGGCGGATGCGACCGGTGGCGTCTACGTCCTGGCGACCGCGTTCACGCCCGCCGATGAAGCCACCGGCAAGCCGGTGCAACGGCAATTTGGCTTGCAATGGCTGGATGTCGACGTCGGCTCCATGCGCATGGGCGTGCGCCTGGACGCGCCCGAAACGTCGGTCGCAGGCAAGAACACCGCCGTGAAGATTGCCCTGCCGGATTTGGCTGACAAGACAGGCAGCTTTGCCATCGTGGGCACCGATGGAACATCGCCCTCGCAGATCGATCCGATCCGGTACTTTTTCGACCATCAACCGCTGGGCATCGCGCTGCATGACGACTATGCGGACATAGTTGGCGGAGCCTCCCAGCCGGCCTTGCCCGATATAGCGGGTGATCTGGCCTCGGCCGATACAACGGCGCAGCCTGCGCTGGTCTGGAGCGAACCGCAGGCCGGCGGCGTCCAGCCGGTTACCGTCGACTTGCCCATACCCGCAGCCGCCAAGGATCGTACCATCCGGCTTTCGATCGTCGCATCGGCGGACGGGCGTATCGGCTTTTCAGAAACGGGCATTACGGCGAAAGGCCAGCCGCAGCGCCCGGATGACAAGCCGCATGCGGCGGCTGCCCCCAACGTCCATGCTGTCACGATCAAGCCAGACGGAACACTGATGCTGAAGCCGGGCCAGGCAGCCTTGATCTCCGCCATGCCGGTTCTGGCGCCCCCGTTGCGGGTCGGCGCGCACGGGGAAGACGGCGGGCCGTTGCCTGAAGACGAGCTGACACCGCTCCAAAACGCGCAGGTCAATCACGAAGATCCGGAAACCCTGATCTATGATGCTACGGTTGCCGCTCGGCTAGGGTACGCGCCTGTTGCACAGCGGCTGGACAAGCAGATCGCCGCCCTGGCGTTTTCCCAAACGCTTGCGCCCGATCAGGAGTATGAGGCGCTGGGCTCGCTGTACCAGGCCGGTGACCTGCCGCTTTGGGCGCAGGACTGGATCGCGACTGCTCCCAAACCCGGCACGGCGCTGGCCTCATTATGCCGGTACGGCGTCACGCATGCGGACGCCGATGCCATCGCCCTTCCGGCGCCACCCCGCGACGACGATACCGAGAACGACATGTCCCTGCGCCAGCAGATCATGCAGGCCCTGGTGGCGCAGCGGATCGGCGGGCTGGCGCTGAAAGCCATCGCGGCATCCGATGTCATGGCGTTGTCCCGATCGGTGCAGGATTTCACCAGCCTCGATCCACGCGACCGGCTGGGACTGCGGGCGCTTCAGCGCGGCGCCGCTGACGGCCATCCGCTGCAGCCCGAATGGGTCGCGGGACCGAAGATCGAGGGCCTGCCGCCCTCGGGGCTGGTGCGGGCCGGGGCGAAGCCGCTGACCCTGGTCAGCAAGGACGCGCGGCCCCTGCATGCGCTGGTTCTGACAAACTGGCCGGGCAAAGCATCGCAATAGACAGCGCCGGGCGCATGCCATAGAAAAGTAGCATGCAAAACCTGTCCGACGTTCGCCAGACCTTTGTCGATTATTTCGCGCGAAACGGCCACACGGTCGTTGAGTCCAGTTCGCTCGTGCCGCGCAACGACCCGACGCTGATGTTCACCGCAGCGGGAATGGTGCAGTTCAAGAACGTGTTTACTGGGCAGGAGACGCGATCATACTCGCGCGCCACTTCCGCGCAGAAGTGTGTCCGCGCAGGCGGCAAGCACAACGACCTGGAAAATATTGGCTACACCGCCCGCCACCATACCTTCTTTGAAATGATGGGAAATTTTTCGTTTGGTGATTACTTCAAGGAAAATGCAATCGAGTATGCGTGGACGCTTTCCACACGCGAGTTCGGTTTGCCGAAAGATAAACTCTACGTAACGGTGTACCACACGGACGATGAAGCGTACGATCTATGGAAGCGTATCGCGGGGCTGTCCGAGGATCGCATCATCCGCATTCCCACCGCAGACAATTTTTGGTCAGCGGGCGATACTGGCCCGTGCGGTCCTTGCTCAGAACTATTTTTCGACCAAGGTCCGCTGCTCAGGGGCGGTTTACCCGGAACACCGGAAGAAGACGGCGATCGTTACCTGGAGTTCTGGAACTTGGTTTTCATGCAATACGACCAAGTCGGCGGAGGGCGCGTCCCTTTACCACGCCCATCTATCGATACCGGCATGGGCCTGGAGCGCATGACGGCGATCCTGCTTGGTAAAAAAAGCAACTATGACATCGATCCGCTTCGCACCATCATCGAGGCGGTCGCGAACTTTACCAGTACCGATCCCGATGGGCCGCAATCGGCCTCGCACCGCGTGATTGCCGATCACCTGCGGGCCAGTGCCTTCCTGCTGGCCGATGGCGTGATGCCTTCCAACGAGGGTCGGGGTTATGTGCTGCGCCGGATCATGCGCCGCGCCATGCGGCATGCGCACCTGCTGGGCGCGCGCGATCCGCTGCTGGTGCGGCTGGTGCCGACATTGAGCGGGCTGATGGGCCAGGCCTATCCCGAGCTGATACGGGCGGAGCCGCTGATCACAGAAACCCTGCGGATGGAAGAAACACGCTTCAAGCAAACCCTCGACCGCGGCCTGCGCCTGCTGGAGGACGAGACCGGGCGCCTCGGCGACGGTCAGAAGCTGCCCGGCGAGGTCGCCTTCAAGCTGTACGACACTTACGGGTTCCCATTGGACCTGACGCAGGACGTGCTGCGCGGGCAAAACCGGCAGGTCGACACCGCCGGCTTCGACGACGCGATGAACCGCCAGCGCGACGAGGCCCGGCAGGCCTGGAAGGGTTCGGGGGAAGCGGCGACGGAGCGCCTGTGGTTCGAACTGCGTGACCGCGTCGGCGCGACCGAGTTCCTGGGCTACGATACGCTGCGCGCCGAGGGGGTCGTGACCGCACTGATCCGAAATGGCGAGATGGTGGACAGCGGCGATACCGGCGACGCCGTGCAAATGCTGGTCAATCAAACTCCTTTTTATGGAGAGTCCGGCGGCCAGACGGGCGATACCGGCATGATTTCAGCAGCTGGCGGCGCGCGCCTGCGGGTCACCTCGACGGAGAAGAAGCTGGGGGTTCTGTTTGTCCATAATGGGATCGTCGAAAGCGGTACGCTGAAGACCGGCGAGGCCATCGACCTGCAGGTCGCCTCCGAACGCCGCGATGCGATCCGCGCCAACCACTCGGCCACGCATCTGTTGCACGAGGCACTACGCCGCCGCCTTGGCGAGCACGTGGCGCAGAAGGGATCGTATGTCGGTCCTGACCGCCTGCGCTTCGATATCAGCCAGCCCACGGGACTGACGAAGGAGGACATCGCGGTGGTGGAACACGACGTGAACCGGCGCATACGCGGCAACACGCCGGTCGTGACCCGCATCATGGGCGTCAAGGATGCGCTGGAACAGGGCGCCATGGCGCTGTTTGGCGAGAAGTACGGCGAGGAAGTGCGCGTCGTCAGCATGGGCGGACGCGAGGCGGGCGCGAACAAGGATTACTCGGTCGAACTATGCGGCGGCACGCATGTGGCGCGCACGGGCGATATCGGAGTCCTGAAGATTGTGGCGGAGTCGGCGGTGGCTGCCGGCATCCGGCGCATCGAGGCTGTCACGGGTGAAGGCGCGCTTTCGTATCTGGACGAGCGGCTGGAGCTCCTGGACCGTGCGGCAGCGTCGCTGAAGGCCTCGCCTGCCGAAATCCCGGTGCGCATCGACGCGCTGATGGACGACCGCAAGCGGCTGGACCGCGAAGTATCCGAGTTGCGCCGCAAGCTGGCGGTTGGGGAAACCGGCGGCACGCCCGCAAAGCAAATCAACGGCGTTACCCTGGTCGCGCGGACACCAAGCGATGTGCCGTCCAAGGACTTGAAGCCGATGGCCGACGCGCTGAAAAAGCAGACGCCCGGCGCGGTGATCGTGTTGGCGAGCGGGTTCGAGGGCAAGCTGTCGGTTGTTGTCAGCGTTGCCGAAGAACTGGTCGACCGCTTCGACGCTGTCGACCTGGTCCGGATCGCGGCCGAGGCGGCGGGCGGCAAGGGTGGCGGCGGCAGGCCCGACATGGCCCAGGCGGGGGCCCCCGATGCGAGCCGCGCCAACGATGCGGTCAGCGCGGTTGAACAAAAATTGACGGCGGGCTGAACTGAGGCCGAGTTCTGCGGCGTAAACTCACGGTTAGCCAGCGGTGGCTTATGAACGCCGTGGATCGTCGCCGAAACTATTCGGACCGGGTGTGCCCTGCTGGCACATCATCCGGAACGCCATCCAGTCGCGTCCCAGCGGAATGAAATTGTCCACCACGTAGCCCGCACCCCACGACATATTGAGATCGTGCATGCGCTTCAGATGCATGACAAAGGAGATCCAGGCCAGAACGGAAAACTTGAAGACCACCAAGGCTCCGACTGCCAGCCATAACTGTACGCTGACCTGGTGATGGAAGACGTAGAACAATCCAAAGATCACCGCACCGATCAAGGCTAATGTGAAAACTCCGAATGGAATGAGATAGTTGAACCAGTACTGGCCAAGCGATACTCGTCCGGACGGCGAGAAGTAAAACGCCCAGAACGATTGACGCCCCGTGTTGGATGCGCCGAACGGATCGATCACCCCCTGGAAACTGCCGCTGACATTATTCCACACCTGCGAGGCGGCGACGGGCGTAACCTCGACGGCTTCACCGCCCGCCACGCGGAAATCGACTGGCTGGCCTACCGACGGCACGCCTCGACCGGTCCATCCGCCAGCCCGGAAACGCCACTGCCCGCCCGCATCGGCTTGCAGCATGCCCGTGCCCGATCCCGTGTTAATCGAAACGATGCGCCCGCGCATGGGGTCTACCTTTCGTAAGCCGCCAAGACATCCTCGACGGGTCCGAACTGTACCATACGCCCATGTTCCATCAACAACGCCTTGTTGCAGAACTTGCGCACCAGTTCATTCGAATGGGAGGCGAGCACCAGGATCCCGGTACGCTCGATGAATTTGTGCAAGCGGACATTGGCTTTTTCGATAAAAGCGGAGTCGCCTGTTCCAATACCCTCGTCCAGCAACAGGATCTCGGGCTCGATGCTGGTCGAGATCGCAAACGACAGGCGGGTTTGCATGCCGTTGGAATAGGTCCGCATCGGCATGGACAGGAAGGGCCCCAGTTCCGTGAACGCGACGATGTCGGCGACCTTGTCTTCGATCTGCTGGCGCGTCAGGCCGAGATACAGGCCCCGCAGGCGGATATTTTCGTATCCCGAGGAGTCAGGATCCATGCCAAAGCCGGCATCGAACAAGGGCGCGATGCGGCCTTCGACCTTTACCCGGCCGGCTTCGGGCGTATAGATGCCGGCCAACACCCGCAGCATGGTGGTCTTGCCCGCGCCGTTATGACCGATCAGCGCCAGCCTGTCCCCGTGATCGAGGTGGAACGAGACATTGTTCAGCGCCTCGACGCAGATGTGGTGGTTCTGGCTGGCGATGCGGCCGCCCGTGCTGGCGTTCATCAACCGGTACCGCAGGGATCGCGACGCCCCCTGATAGATCGGGAAGCGGACGAAAACGTTCTGGAGTTCGATGGACGCCACGATCAGAGCCAGTAAGGAATGCGCCAGCGATAGCGCACATATATCAGCGTTGATACCGCAAGGTTGACCGTAGTGATCGCCACCGCCATCTCCCACGTGAACAGGGTGACAGAATGCCCGAGCATCGGCTCCCGTACGATGTCTAGAAGATAAGTGAATGGATTGTATGCGGTAAGCCACCCTGGCATGGTCTGCCGGCGGAAAAGGATTGGGGTAATAAAAAAGAACAGCTGGTTGGCGTTGACGACAAGCTGGGGGATATCCCGGAAACGGGCGCTGATCAGTCCGAAGAAGAACGCGAACGCCGCGCCATTCAGCCCCACGATGACGACGCCAGCCAAGGCTCCTATTACTATCCATCCGGGATTGAAGCCAAACACGGCGATGACAATCAGATAGATTGCGAGATTATGCGCAAGGACGATCAGGTTCCGCACGACTTGGCGGTATAGAAACGTACTTAAGGGAAAAGGAATTTGCTTGATCGTGTTGTCGGCCGCGATGAACACGTACGGACTTTCGGTCAGCAAGGAAGAGATAAGCCCCCACACGATCAGCCCTGTTGCAAGGTAAGGCAGGTAATCGTGGAGTTCCTGGTGCAGGAGGGCGCCATAGACAACGCCGAGACCCAGCACCATGATCCCGAGGCTCAGGGTGATCCAGAACGGGCCGAGGATGGACCGCCGGTACCGTTGCCGGACATCCATCCAGGCGAGCGGCGCCCACAGCCGCCAGCGCACCAGACCCTGCACCATGTCGGCAAGCCCCAGTTGCGCAAACCGGGGTTTTTCAGGACGCGCCCGGGTGGTGTCGTTCGTGATCGTCATTGCGGAGCTTTATAGTCCGGTCTCGAAAGCTTTGGCTAGAGTCCGTTCGCTCTTGCAAAAAGCCAGT
>CALMVH010000064.1:0-4881 GCA_937873165.1 uncultured Rhodospirillales bacterium | reverse complement strand
GTACTTCGCCCACAAAAAATTACCTGCGACGGAGGCAATTCTGCAGATCGATGACGGCGCGTTGCGCGGCAAAAAATCAATTACCCCAAAACGCTTTGGCGACCACCGGGGTTTCTTTTCCGAAACCTACAATGCCGAAGCCTTTGCGAAAGCCGGCATCACGCGCCCGTTCGTGCAGGACAACCACTCGCTTTCGCAGGACAAAGGCACTGTGAGAGGGCTGCATTATCAAATGGCTCCTCACGGGCAGGATAAGCTGGTGCGCGTGACCAAGGGCGCAATCCTCGATGTGGCTGTCGATATCCGGCGCGGATCACCCACGTTCGGGCAACACATAGCTGTCGTCCTCAGCTCCGAGAACTGGCAACAGCTTTATATCCCCGTCGGATTCGCGCATGGGTTCTGTACTCTGGAACCGGCGACGGAGGTCATGTACAAGGTGACCAGCCTGTATGCGCCTCAAGCGGAGCGTGGCTTGCGCTGGAACGATCCCGATCTGAAGATCGACTGGCCCGTTGAAGAAGCGGCGGCAACGCTTTCGGCCAAGGATACGGTTTACCCGATGCTGCGTGACCTGACCGATTTGTTCGAGGATCTGACATGAGAACGGTTCTCGTAACCGGCGGAGCCGGTTTCATAGGCTCCGCCGTTATCCGGCAGTTCCTGGCGGAGACTGAAACGATGGTGGTCAATGTCGATAAGCTGACCTATGCCGCCAGTCTGTCGTCGCTGCCCGGCGCCGAGGGCAATCCCCGCTACAAGCTGGAGCAGGCTGATATTTGCGACGCGACTGCGATGGCGCGGCTGTTCGGCACGTATCAGCCCTCCGCCGTCATGCACCTGGCGGCGGAAAGCCATGTCGACCGTTCGATCGATGGCCCGGCGCAATTCATTCAAACCAATGTGGTCGGCACGTTCACGCTGCTGCAAGCGTCGCTCGCCTACTGGAAAGGTTTGGAAGACCCGTATCGCGGCGCGTTCCGCTTTCACCATATCTCGACGGACGAGGTTTTCGGCACGCTGGGCGCACAAGGGTTCTTCACCGAAACCAGTCCCTACGCCCCAAACTCCCCGTACTCCGCCAGCAAGGCGGGTTCGGATCATCTGGTGCGCGCTTGGCATGAGACTTACGGCTTGCCGGTCGTCCTGACCAACTGTTCCAACAATTACGGGCCCTACCACTTTCCCGAAAAGCTGATCCCGCTGGTGATCATCCGGAGTCTCGCTGGCGAAACCCTGCCCGTGTATGGCAAGGGCGACCAGATCCGCGACTGGCTGTTTGTCGAGGATCACGCCCGCGCGCTGAGGCTGGTGCTGGAAAAGGGCAAGAACGGCCAGTCCTACAACATCGGCGGCCACAACGAGCGCACCAACTTGGAAGTCGTCGAAACGATCTGCGATACGCTCGACAGGCTGGCGCCGGCGGCGTCGGGTACGCACCGCGACCTGATTACCTTTGTGTCGGACCGCCCGGGCCACGACAAGCGCTATGCAATCGACGCTTCCAAAATCGAGCGTGAACTCGGGTGGAAACCCGTCGAGACATTCGAGAGCGGATTGGAAAAGACTATTCGCTGGTATCTGGACAATCGCGAATGGTGGCAGGAAATCCTGTCGCGCGGGTATGAGGCCAAGCGCGTGGGACTTGGCGGAGCGCAAGGCCGATGAAGGGCATTATCCTCGCGGGTGGTTCGGGTACGCGCCTGCACCCGTTGACGCTGGCGGTCAGCAAGCAATTGCTGCCGGTCTACGACAAGCCCATGATCTACTTTCCAATGACCACGCTGATGCTGGCGGGGATCCGCGACATCCTGATCATCACCACCCCGCACGACCATGACTCGTTCCAGCGCGTGCTGGGTGATGGCAGCCAGTGGGGCGTCAACCTGTCCTATGCCACGCAGCCCTCCCCGGACGGCTTGGCGCAGGCTTTCATTATCGGTCGCCAGTTTGTCGGCAACGAGTCCTGCGCACTGGTGCTGGGCGACAACATCTTTTATGGGCATGGCCTGACGCAAAGCTTGCAGCAAGCGTCCAACATCACCCACGGCGCGCGCGTGTTCGCGTATCATGTGCGCGATCCCGAACGTTACGGCATCGTCGAGCTGGATGACGCCGGGCGCGCTGTCAGCATCGAGGAAAAACCTCAGAAGCCGAAATCCAAATGGGCGGTGACGGGTCTGTACTTCTACGACAACGACGTTCTGGATATCGCGGCTTCGATCAAGCCATCGGCACGCGGCGAACTGGAAATCACCTCCGTCAACGCCGCGTACCTCGACCGGGGCACCCTGTCGGTCGAACTGCTGGGCCGAGGCTTTTGCTGGTTCGATACGGGGACGCACGCCTCGCTGCTCGAAGCCGGTGAATTCACCCATGCTGTCCAGGAGCGGCAGAACATGCAGATCGCCTGCCCCGAGGAGATCGCGTTCGAACAGGGATGGATCGGTGCGGATACGATCCGCGAGGCTGGCACGAGGCTGGCAAAGACAAATTACGGCCAGTACCTGCTCGGCCTGCTGGATGGGTGAAAGCGGACGGATCTCCGTTCTCCTGCTAACCCGCTACGACCGCATGGGCGCAAGCAGCCGGTTGCGGTTTCTCGACTATGTGCCCGACCTGAGTGCGCACGGTTTCGATATCACGGTTACGCCGTTTTTCGACGACGAGTACCTGAAAGACCTGTATGCAAGACGGCGCACCCCGCGCGGCCGCCTGACAGGATACTACCGTAAACGGCTTCAAGCGCTGCGAAGCGCCGCGCGGTACGATCTGGTTTGGATCGAGAAGGAAGCGCTGCCATGGCTGCCGCATTGGATCGAAACGCGTTATCTGAAGAAAACGCCCTACGTCGTCGACTTCGACGATGCGTGGTACACGCGCTACGAAAATCACCGAGAACCGGTCGTTCGCTACCTGTTGCAGAACAAGTTTCCCAAGCTGGTCGGCCGCGCGGCGGTGACCATCGCCGGCAACAAGCATCTGGAAGGATGGGCGAAGGCGCACGGAGCCGCAGTGACCGTGCGCATTCCAACCACCGTGGACCTGCCGCGCTACACGGCGCGAACCGATGCGGCTTCAAGCACCTTCGTGATCGGCTGGGTGGGGTCGCCCAGTTCCGCCCTATACCTGCAAGCCGTCGCCCCTGCGCTGGCGGAGGCTACAGCCGGGCATGAGGCTCGTGTGGTTCTGGTCGGCTCGGGCGCCATCGACCTGCCCGGCGTTGCGCCTGAGATCGTACCATGGCGCGAGTCGGAGGAAACCGAAAGGCTGCGCGGCTTCGACGCGGGGATCATGCCCTTGGCGTCGGATCGCTGGACAGAGGGTAAATGCGCCTACAAGCTGATCCAATACATGGCGGCAGGCCTGCCGGTGGTAGCCTCCCCCGTCGGAATGAACCGCGAGGTCGTGACCGAGGGCGAGACGGGGTTCCTTGCCAGCAGTCACGATGAATGGATGGAAGCGCTGGAAACCCTCAGGCGGGACCCCGCGTTGCGTCGTCGGATGGGCGCGGCGGGCCGCAGGAGAGTCGAGGCGCTTTACACGCTGCAGGGCAACGCGCCAAAACTGGCCGAAGCCTTGCGAAACGCTGCATGCAGGAGATAACGAGTTGGAGAAACCCCTAGTCATTCTGGGCGCAGGCGGTCAGGTCGGTCGGCAACTGGCGCATCAGGCGGCTTTGCAAGACCGGCCGGTCCACGCTTTCAATCGTACGGAAGCTGATATCACCGCCGCTGAAGCAGTTGCACAGGCGATTGACGGTGCGGGGTTCGTGGTGAACTGCGCGGCTTATACGGCGGTCGACAAGGCCGAAACCGAGCAGGAGGCTGCCTACCGGATCAATGCCGAAGCGCCTGCGCTGATCGCAGGCTTGTGCGGCGAGCACGATATCCCATTCCTGCATATCTCGACGGATTATGTGTTCGGGCAGTCACTCGGCCGCCCGTGGCGCGAGGACGATCCTGTTGATCCGCCCAATGTCTATGGCCTCAGCAAGCAGGCGGGCGAAGCCGGAGTTCGCGCTGCTAATCCCCGGCACCTGATCCTGCGCACGGCCTGGGTCTACGACAGCGAAGGCTCGAACTTCGTGCGCACCATGCTGCGCCTTGGCGCCACCCGCGATGAACTCCGCGTCGTCGGCGACCAGCATGGCGGCCCCACGGCAGCAGAGGACATCGCGCTTGCGATCCTGGCGATGATCGACGCGGCTTCCAAGCCTGACTTCTCGCAGTGGGGAACGTACCACTTCACGGGTGCACCCGCCACGACCTGGTACGATTTCGCCGCTGCGATCTTCGAAGGCCACGCCACGCCGAAGCTGACGCGCATCGCGACCAGCGACTACCCGACTCCTGCCGCTCGCCCCGCTTATTCCGTACTGGATTGCCGCAAGATCGAGACGGTCTTCGGTATCGCGCAGCCGGACTGGCGCGTGTCGCTGGCAAAGGTTCTCGAGGCCTGCGCGATCGACCGCTCGGCCTGACGACACGATCCATGCCGGATATCGATATCGCCCGCGCGGCAGCCCTGATGCCGATCGAGGACATTGCCGCCACGCTCGATATCCCGGCGGCGTCGCTGTACCGCTACGGCCCTTACAAGGCGAAAATCGACCTGGACTTCGTGGCCAAGGTGCAAGCGCGCCAGCGCGGCAAGCTGGTGCTGGTCACCGCGATTTCTCCGACGGCAGCAGGCGAAGGCAAGACGACAACCACCATCGGCTTGGGCGACGGCCTGCGCCGCCTGGGGCACAAGGTCGCGATATGCCTGCGGGAACCGAGCCTCGGGCCTTGCTTTGGGGCCAAGGGCGGGGCCACGGGCGGCGGCCGGGCGCAGGTTGCCCCCATGGACGAGATCAACCTGCATTTCACCGGCGACTTC
>CALMVH010000063.1 GCA_937873165.1 uncultured Rhodospirillales bacterium | reverse complement strand
GGCAGGGGGCGTCCCTGCCGAAGATACTACACGAGGATCAGGTCGAAGCACTTCTGGCAGACGCAGGGGAGACGACACCTGAATCCCTGCGGCTGACGGCTCTGCTGGAACTGCTGTACGCTACGGGACTGCGGGTTTCCGAACTCGTCGGGATGCGGCTTTCCTTCCTTGATCGCGAAGGCCGGTTCGTTACCGTGCGCGGCAAGGGCAACAAGGAACGGCTGGTGCCGTTGACGAGCCCGGCGTGGCAGGCAATTCTACGCTACCTGCCGCACCGCGCCATGTTTATCCCGAAGCAGGCCCAGTCCCCGTACCTGTTCCCGACCGCCGCATCCGAGGGTCACCTGACCCGGCAGCGCTTCGCGCAATTGCTGAAGGAACGTGCGCTGCTGCGGGGGCTCGATCCGGCCCTGATCAGCCCGCACGTGCTGCGCCACGCCTTTGCCACCCACCTGCTGGCCCACGGCGCGGACCTGCGCGCCGTGCAGAAGATGTTGGGCCACGCCGACATTGCCACGACGCAGATCTATACGCATGTGCTGGATGATAGATTGGTGCAGACGGTGGTGCGGCATCATCCGTTGGGGAAAGGATGATGTGCATTTTGAGCGCAGCGAACAGTCCCGAGCGAAATCCTTCACTTCGTCGGAATGCCACTCAAGCCTATGCATTTGGCAAGCGCGTCGGGATCGTGTAACCGTGATCGCTCCAGTCACAGCCCAGACCACGCCTCCATGACGCCCCTCGATTTCGAAAAGCCGATCCATGAACTGGAGCAACGCATCGACGACCTGCGCAAGCTGAATGGCGCCGATATCGTGGACGACATCGGCCGCCTGCAGACCAAGCTCGACCGGCTGATCAAGCAAACCTATGCCAAGCTGACGCCCGCGCAGAAGGTCAAGGTCGCGCGCCATCCCGAGCGGCCGCACACGCTGGATTATATCGCGGCGCTGGTCGATGGCTTCCTGCCGATGGCAGGCGACCGCGTGTTTGGCGAGGATACCGGCATGATTTCGGGCATCGGGCGTTTCCGGGGCCGGTCGTGCGCCATACTGGGCCAGGAGAAAGGCCACGACACGGAAACGCGCATCAAGCATAATTTCGGCGCGGTGAAGCCCGAAGGCTACCGCAAGGCCCAGCGCATCATGGATATCGC
>CALMVH010000062.1 GCA_937873165.1 uncultured Rhodospirillales bacterium | reverse complement strand
ATGGCGAACCGCGCGCGATCAATCAGCGACTTCAGCTCAGCCGAGGTCAGCTCAAACTCCTGCTTCATCGAGGCCGCCGACATCTGCGGGAAATCCTCGGTCGGCAGGCAACCCAGCTTGAACTGCGAACGGCCGGCCCGAACCGTCAGGCTGGTACCCTCGGCCGACAGGTCCAACTCGACCTTGGGCTCGGCGAGCTTGCGAACGATGTCGTACAGTGTATGCGCCGGGGTGGTGGTGGCGCCAGGCTTCGAGACTTCCGCATCGACCGAGTCCACAATCTCCAGGTCCATGTCGGTCGCCGTCATCGACAGCTTGCCCTGGTCGGCTCGCAGCAGGACGTTCGACAGAATCGGAATGGTATTGCGCCGCTCGACCACGCTCTGGACGTGAGCCAATGACTTCAGAAGGGCCGCGCGTTCGATCGAGAGTTTCATGGCGCCGGAGTGTATTGCCTCCGCCGCCAGTTGCAAGCGTTAAAGGCTTAATGCCGTGGTGCAATCCGATCCACAGCCGCAAGCACCGCGTCGACCGAAATGGCATCCATGCGGTCGCTTCCAAAATCCTGCGCGCGGACAACTGTGCCATGACTTACGAGCGGCGCGAACTTCTCGGAGGCAGTCGGACCGAACAGGGACACAAGCGGAATGTCGGCGGCAGCCAGCATATGCCCCGTGCCGCTGTCATTCGCGACCCCGACGTTCAGCCGCGCCCCAACGGCGATCGTGAACAGCGGGGATGAAATGGTGGCTGGATTAGACGTTGTTTCTTGCAAGGGAAACAGCGCCTCGGGCAAAGCCTGACGGATTTCGGACACCCAGCCGGCTTCGTCCGGGCCCAGGATAAACACGGGCGTCATGCCTTTTGCCACGAGTATGGTTGCAAGCAGCACGAAGCGGTCACGCGGCCATTGTTTGTGCTTGCCCCCGGCACCGGGCGCATAACCCGCATAACGTGGTCCGGGCGGAATGGCGCGTTCAGCCAGGGCGGTTAACTCAGGATCAAGCGCAAGCGCTAGCGCTGAGTCGATCCGGGCACGTTGGCCCGACGCCGCCTCCACCAGGTCCAGCATGTTGTCGATCATGCGTGGCTTCTTGGAATACCGGCCCTGCGGCCTGCCGCTGGAAAGCCGGTAGTTCACTGCGCCCGACACAAATCGCCCGTGCGGAATGCGCTTCACGATCATGGTCGTTTTGAAGCGGCGCTGCGTGTCGATGATCAGGTCGAACCGCCGGCCCGGCAGCGGATTGCGCAGGACCTCCGGCCAGTCGCGCCCGATACCGGGGTTTTCTATGATTTCGTCGATGCAGGGACTGATCAAGGCGGCAAGCGTTCCCGCGTAGACGGTTTTTCCGATCCCCGACATCCATGTGATCCGCGCCTGCGGATAGGCATGGCGCAAAGCCCGGAGAAATGGCAGTTTCATCAGGCCGTCGCCGATTAGATCGACACCGGAGTAGACGAGGATGGAGAAGGGTTCGGCCATAGCCCCTCAGCCCAACCGGGCACGGGCCGCGCGCAAGATCGCGCTGGTCGTGGCGGCGCTGCTGCTGGTGCTGGCCGCATGCGTACTCTTTGTCAGCGCGAAAACCGTCAATGGCCTTGTGAACCATCTGTCGCTGGGATTGCTGGTGGCGCTGATCGTAATCGTCAACATCGTCTCGCTGCTGATCATCATGGCGCTGTTCGCGGCCTATCGCTGGATCAAGTGCGACCTCGATCCCGAAGAAGGCGAGTTCTAGCGCGCTTTGCGGTACACGATCAACTCGACAGGCTTGCCGTGCGCGAGGTCGAAGCCATGCACGTCGTCGATCGGCACGGCATCCGCCGTCTTCAGGAAAGCGGGTGTATCGGATCGCTTGACGTACGCCAACACAGCCGTGCGGTTGTTCAGCGCCGCCGCCGCTTGCTCGGGGCTCGCCAGATCCGTGCTGCCACCAAACCACAGCACCATGCTGGGCTCGTGGAACCCCGCGAACGCGACGGGACCGGAGCGGAGATCCGGCGGGTAATACTGCCGGTGCTCGACAAGGGTTCGCCCGATGAATGGAGACCGCAGGTTCGGCAGGATCATGCCGAACATGGCCGTGTACAAAACAAGTGTTGCGCCGCTACACAGCACCCATGCGCGAGTCGAGGGCAGCCCTGCCCTTGCGGTCATGATCGCGATCGCCGGGAACAGCGGCAGCACGTAATGCGGCAGCTTGGTCGGTACCGCCTCGAACAGCAGCCAGTTTGGCACGATCAGCGCCAGCAGGAACAGCGTATCCGCCTGCCGCCGCGTGGCCCACGCAAAGCGAACGGCGCGGCCGATCAAGAGCGACCCGGGAAAGAACGCCAGTGGAAACTCCAGCAGGTATTGCCCTGGGAAGCCGCCATGCGACTCCTGCCCTTGCGCCAGCTTGGCCACGAAATCGTGGCCCAGTGACTCGCGCCAGAACGCGCCGCCGCTCTTCAGCGTAATCAGCGCGAACCAGGGCAAGGTTACCGCCAACAACACAAAGCTGCCGGGCAACGGACGCGCGGCGAAAATCCAGCGGAGGCTACGCTGGCGCGCCGACAGCACAAGCGTCGTAGTGCCGAGAAGAACCGGCAGGACCGGGCCCTTCAACAGCACGCCGCAACCGACTGCCGCCCAGAACACAAGGCAGTCCGTCAAGTCGGCCTTCGCGCCACCCCGCTCCGCCTGCCAAACGCGATGCAGGCCGTCAAAGGCGAGCGTACACGCGGCACACAGGCAAGCGTCGACTGTGGCCAGCCGGGCTTCGACCCCCGCCAGCAGCGACGCAGCAAACAGTGCCGCCGCGAACATAGCCTGCCGGCAGTCCAGGAAATCCCAAGCCGATCTATAAGTCGCCAGCACTGCCGCCAGCATACCCAGCAGGGATGGCAGGCGGTAGGGCCAGATCGGATTGGCCGCATGCTCACCGACCAGGCCCACCGCGGCGCTTTGAAGCCAGTAGATACCGACCGGCTTCTTGTAGCGCACCTCGTTCTGGAAGCGGATATCGACGTAGTCGCCCGTCTGGGCCATTTGGCGGCTGGCTACGGCAAAGCGGGCTTCGTCGCGATCGATGGCAGGAATGGTGCGGATGCCGGGCCAGTACAGCAGCAGGCCAAGCAGGATCAGCGCGGCGGCAGCAGCGGCACGGCTGCGGCTAGCCGCCATTAGGCGTAGCGGGCGTATAGCTGAAAGAGTCTGCTGCAGGCTTGCTGCGGCCTACCATCGCCTCGCGGTGCAAGATGTACAGTCCGCTGGCGACAATGACCGCACCCCCGATCCAGGTGAAGACGTCGGGCAGCTCCTGCCAGATATACCAACCGATTCCCAAGCCCCAGATCAGCTGGGTGTAGTGAAAAGGGGCCGCCACGGGTGTCGATGCCAGCCTGAAACCCCGCACTAGAGCCATCAGGGCAATGCCGCACAGCACCCCCGCCAGGCACAACCAGGCAATGTCGCCGGTCGCGACCGGCTGCCAGGTGAACGCCATGTAGGCTCCGCCCGGGATCAGCGACAGCGCTTGCACGTAGAAGGTCGTGGCAGCGGTCGAGTCCTTGCGGTTGGCGATGCGCATGAAGATAACGTCCACGCTGTACAACAGCGTTGCCGCCAGCACGTAGAAACTGACGATGCTCATGTCGCCATTCGGCCGCAGATCGATCAGCACACCCGCGAAACCGACGGCCGTCGCGGTCCAGCGCCGCCAGCCCACCGGCTCCTTCAGGAAAACCGCGGAAAGCGCTGTGATGAACAAGGGCGCGGTAAATACCAGCGCATAGAAGTTCGCCAGCGTCATATGGCGAAACGAATAGATAACCAGGCTGAACTGCGCGACGAACATCACGGAACGCAGCGCATGCAGCTTCAGGTAATGCGTTCGGAGCCCAGCGAAGTCCCGGCCGCAGCGCGTACCGTACGCAAAGACCGTGATGGCCGCGACCAGTGTCGCGATAAAGAATTCCTCGGCAACCGGAGCCCGGACGCCCACCCATTTCAGGACGGCGTCCATGAGGGTGAAACACAGAAACGCAAAGCAGGTGTTGAGGATACCGGCGCCGGTACGATTGATATCAGGTCCCTGGGTCAAGCTTGTGCAGTCCGGTCCGGCGCCTGAAACTGGTCCAGGTATTGGCAAGAAGATAGGCAATGGTCATCGGCCCGACTCCCTTTGGCACCGGCGTTATGGCAGAAGCATGGCGGCATGCCTCGTCGAAGGCGACGTCGCCGCACAGTTCGCCGCTTTCCAGCCGGTTGATGCCGACATCGATCACGATGGCCCCTGGCTTGATCCAGTCGCCCTGCACCATCCGGGGCCTGCCGGCCGCTGCCACCAGGATGTCGGCCTGCCGGCATTCCGCCGCGAGGTCGGCGGTGCGCGAATGCGCCATCGTCACCGTGCAGTTCTCCGCCAGCAGCAGCAGGCTGACCGGCCTGCCGACGGTGATCGACCGGCCGATCACCAGCGCCCTGGCGCCTGCAAGATCGTGCCGCACGCTTTTGATCAGTTTCAGGCAGCCAAGCGGCGTACAAGGCACGAAGCCCGGCATGCCCGATACAAGGTGCCCGGCATTGACCGGGTGGAAGCCGTCCACATCTTTCGCGGGATCGACCGCCTGGATCACCTTCCGCTCGTCGATATGCTTCGGCAGCGGCATCTGCACCAAGATGCCGTCCACGGTATCATCGGCATTCAGGCGCGCCACCAGCGCCAGCAGGTCGGCTTCCTTCGTGTCTTCCGGCAGGATGTGCTCGAAACTGAGGATGCCTGTCTCGGCCGAGGCTTTCAACTTGTTGCGCACGTACACTTTGCTGGCGGGATCGTTGCCAACGAGTACAACCGCGAGACCCGGCGCGCGCGCGAAGCCCGCGCCCCTGATGGCATGCGCCAGTTCGGCGCGGATGCTGGCGGCGATGGCCTGGCCGTCGATGATGGTAGCGGTCATTGGACGACGTAGGGTGTGTTGTCGATGATCAGCTGCTCCAGAAATGTGATCAACAGGATCAGGATCACGGGAGAAATGTCGATGCCGCCGATGGGCGGGATAACTCTCCGAATGGGCGTCAGAACCGGCTCCGTGATCCGTTCAAGAAAGTTGAACACGCGGTAAACGGTCGGGTTGCCGCGGTTCAGCACATTGAATGCCAGCATCCAGCTCATGATCGCCATCCCGATCAAGCACCACATGTAAATCGTCAACGCTTTCAGCAGGACATAGAGCAGCGCGTGCATGATGATTGCCTGTTTTGTGATACGCGTTGCACGCTACGCGCCCTTGCGGCACCGGGGCAAGCACCGCATGGGCGTCCGCGGGAAAAACACTGTAGAACCCGGAAAATTTTATTGCATCCGATACCCCGCCGGCCTTATATTTCACGCAGTTGACGCACCGCACGTGCCTATGGCCCACTCGTGGTTATGTAACGACGTAACGCGTCCTTTTTGGCAGTTCCGGACACCAGGCCGGACCCGAGGGGGAACCGATATGATTGCTACGTTGATCCAGGGCGGAAAGCCCTTTTTCGCACACATGATCGCGTCGTTCGGCCGCGCAGGTCGAAGTACGTCCGAGCTTGGTTCACACTAAGCTCGGCTGACCGCCTTTCGCGCCGCCACCTGCAAGGGCGGATTTCCGACATACGATTTCATTACGGTCCGGCACTGCTCAGGACTGTCCTAGAAAGGGTTGCATCATGACGATGACTCCCGCTGTTCGTCAGTTCCTGACGGAAGCTGCACCGGCTACGCCCTGCCTGGTGGTCGATCTGGACGTAGTGACGCATAATTACTGCACGCTGGCGCGGGCTTTGCCGCTGGCCGAAATCTTCTACGCCGTGAAGGCTAACCCCGCGCCGGTAATCCTGGAACGGCTGGCTGCCCAAGGCTCGAGCTTCGACACGGCCAGCCGGGGCGAGATCGACCTCTGCCTTGCCACCGGCGCGCCGGCGTCGCGCATCAGCTTCGGCAACACGATTAAGAAAGAGGCCGACATCGCTTACGCCTACGCGCGTGGTGTTCGGCTGTTCGCCTTTGACAGCGACGCGGAGCTGGAGAAGCTGTCCCGCGCGGCGCCCGGCGCGCAGGTATTCTGCCGCATCCTGGTCGAAACCCAGGGCGCCGAGTGGCCGCTGTCGCGCAAGTTCGGCTGCGCGCCCGCCATGGCGGAACGGCTGCTGGCCTCGGCCCCCTCCTTGGGGCTCGATCCGGTTGGCGTGTCCTTCCATGTGGGATCCCAGCAGACCGACTGCACACAGTGGGATCGTGCCATCGCGGCCGTGGCAGGACTGTTTGCCCGGCTGGCGGAGCAGGGCGTGTACCTGTCGTTGATCAACCTGGGCGGCGGCATGCCTGCGCGATACCGAGACGGCATTCCACCGGTCGAGGCTTACGCCAGCGCCATCGGCGCGGCCTTGAGCGAGCATTTCGGAGCCGTGCTGCCGCGCGTGATCATCGAACCCGGCCGGTCGATGGTCGGCAACGCGGGCGTGTTGCAAAGCGAGGTCGTGCTGGTTTCGAGGAAGTCGGACGATGAAGATGTCCGCTGGGTCTACCTGGACGTGGGCAAGTTCAACGGCCTGGCGGAAACGATGGACGAAGCGATCAAATACCGTATCGAAACGTCTTGGGACGGGGCTGAGACTGGCCGCGTGATCCTGGCCGGTCCGACATGCGATTCGGCCGATATCCTGTACGAGCGCACGCCCTATCACCTGCCGCTCGAACTGCAGGCGGGTGACAAGGTCACCTTCCTGTCGACCGGCGCTTATACCTCCACTTACGCCTCCATCGCGTTTAACGGCTTTTCCCCGCTGCAGACCTATTGCGTCAGCGAGGGGACTGTCGTTGCCCTGCACGATCCCGCCCGCCTCGCCGCCTGACTTTA
>CALMVH010000061.1 GCA_937873165.1 uncultured Rhodospirillales bacterium | reverse complement strand
ATTGCAAGCTTCGCACGAGCGCCTGAAGGCGGACGAGGCGCTGGACGCGTTGTAGACGATGCCGCAAAGGAGTGCCTATACCCGCTGCATGTCGTCGATCCTGGCGGTAAGAGCCTCGCCGCAGCGATGCTTCACGACCGACATGACCGTTTCCACCTCCCAGCGCTGCCGGTAGGCGGTTCGGTCAGCTTCCACGCCGGGCCGCCCAAGCCGGCAGACTATTTCCCGCCGCAGCGGCGTGGTGGCGATGACGCGTACCGAACGGCGCTTCTTGGCCGGGATCAGGCTGCCCACGCCGAGGGTCTCGCGGCAGTGGCGGTGGTTGGCTTCACTATCGTATCCAACGTCGGCCAAGAGCTGGTCGAACGGCATTCGCGCCGCAGCTGCATTGGCCAGGGGCGGCAAGTCCGAAAAGTCGCCACACGGTCCTGGTCGAACCCGCTGGGCAAGCAGGAGCTGCGGCGCGACCCACCCACTTCAGCCAGCCGCGCTGCCCGCGATCGCGCTTGGCTCGCCATTCGAATGAGCGCGAGGTGTGGGTCAGGAACAGGCCGGTGGAGTCCAGAGCCAACTGGGTGGCGCGTTCCTCATCTGACTTGCCGCGGAGCGCGGTCTCGCTTAGACCCGCCTTCAGGAGCTCGGGACTGACATGACGGCGGGCATAATGCCAGAATGTCGAGTGGTCCGGAACGACGTGCAGGCCAAGCACGCGACGAAGCTGGGCGGAGAGCCGCAACAGATCCTCCAGCCCACGGTACGTCAGGCGGAGCCGCCCGCGCAGGAGCAGCGCGGCGAAAAGCGCCGCTGGCGCATATGCGGAGTGGGCAAAGCGGCTCGGGATGGGCGCTACCCGACGAGCGACGGCTGCTGCGAGATGGGCAAAGCCGAGAAGTTCATTGCGCATGATCCTAAGCAGATGGCCTTGAACCGCTCGCTACGTCGGGGCTTTTAACAGAGCAAAGAACTCTAAGAACTCTTAGCAGGACTACCATCACGTCTGAGCTTGCTCGTGATCCGTCGTAACATTACTCGCCGGCTATTCACGCCCTCTGTGCCAGACGTTCGATGCCCGCACTGCCGCAAACAGTTCAGGCTGTCAGCCAGGACCAGAGCAGCTGACTAATATCAGTCATAGATTACACCCGGCATGAAGGAAGTCCCAATCTCACGATCAGGACTTCACATTTATGCATTGGGAGCACTCTAGTTATTGCTGTTACGCAGGCCCGCAAACTGCAGCAAAAACATGAACAGGTTGATGAAATTTAGGTAGAGTGACAACGCATCCAATACACTGCGCTTCGCTGCCCCCTCTGCTCCCTCGTAATAGGCAATTTGGTTGTACATCATCTTTATACGCTGAGTATCAAACGCCGTCAGACCGGTAAATACGAGGACACCCACCACACTGATTGCCATTTGTAGACCAACACTACCCATAAACATGTTGACCAACGAGGCGATAATGATACCGAACACGCCCATGATCAGGAATGAGCCAAATCGGGTCAAATCGGTCCTTGTAGTATAACCCCACAAGCTCATCGCGGCGAAAGTACCAGCCGTGATGAAGAACACGCGTGCGATCGATGTATCGGTGTAGAGGAAAAAGATGTTGGTAAGGCTAGCCCCCATCGCGATACAGAACGCCCAGAAGATAGCTTGTGCCGCCTGACGCGACAGCCGGTTCACGCCGATGCTAAGCACCAATACGAAGGCCAGTGGGGTCAACATGGATAAGATGCCAAGCCCAGTCGGGCGTATCGCCGCCATGCCATTCGGCAGCAAGACGGTATGGTAGAATAACGCCGCCAACTGGCTATGGGCGATGCCGTAAGCAACAAAGCCCGTCAGAACCAGACCCGAGGCCATCCAGTTGTAGACGCGCAGCATATACGCCCGCAGCCCGAGATCCACCGTACCGGCCTTGGTGGAGGCCCCGGCGGTTCTCGGGGTGGTCCTATAGTCGGGAACGAATGCCATGGTCTTTCACTCTCAACGGCACAGGAAGGTCCCGGCGCCTCATAAAGCTATGTTGGAGGACTGGAGGCGGAGGTCAAGCAAACTCGCTAATCGAACAAGATGCGGCCATGAAAAGACATTTACATCGAGCGGAGCGAGACGTCGTCCGGCTACTGCCATGCGGCCAAGTTCCGAGACCACATTGACCCTGACACGCGCCAGGAGCAATTTTAGCGGTGGTCCTTGTTATCCGGAGCATCTTCCCGTATCCAAATGATCCTGCCTTCCGTTCCGTTTTTTAGCCGCAAACTGGTGGCTCTTGCGGCGCTGGTTCTGGTGCTGCTGTTGTTCCCACGCCGTGCCGCGTCGTTCAATCGAGATCGACTCGAGCTCGGACCTGGAACGGGCTCGGACTGATACGGTTATGCGCCTGTTCGTCGCCCTGGATCTGCCGGGAGAATTGCGAAATGCCATGACTGGCGTAGTTG
>CALMVH010000060.1 GCA_937873165.1 uncultured Rhodospirillales bacterium | reverse complement strand
ACATCGGGGACACGGCCATTGAAGTACTGCCCAAACCCTTCGTGGCGGTGGCGGCGGACCTGTCCACCGGGCACGAGATCTGGCTGCGGCAGGGCTTGTTGTCGACGGCGTTGCAGGCCTCGTACGCCCTGCCCGGCATCTTCCCGCCGCTGCACCACGATCACCGCTGGATGGTCGATGGCGCGCTGGTCAATCCCATCCCGGTTTCCGTGTGCACGGCGCTGGGCGCCGATATCACCTTGGCCGTATCGCTGCAGGACGAGTTCCTGGGCAAGGTACGCAGCCAAGGTTCGCCCATACCGACCATCGCCGGATTTGACCTTCTGGAAGGCGTCGCGGGCGCCGAGGAGGAGGTCGAGGCGGCGCGGCGCAACCCGTTGAGCCGGCGCGTGTTCCGCCGCCAGCCGGGACATCCCAGCCTGTTCGGCACGATGGTGTCGTCCCTGGCAATCCTGCAGGACCGCGTCGCCCGCGCCCGATTGGCCGCCGATCCGCCCGATGTGGTGATCAAGCCGCGCGTCGGGCATATCGGATTGCTTGAATTTGACCGCGCCGCCGAACTGATCAAGGCGGGCGAGGATGCGGTGAAACGAGCTTTGCCGCGCTTCCGCGATGTGCTTGTGTCGGTCGTCAACACCGCCGACTGAAAGCTACGATCTTGCGAACCATCCTGATCGCCGCCCGCCACGGCGAAACCGACTACAACGCCCGCGATTGCTTCCAGGGCCACCTGGATGCGCCGCTGAACGAGCGTGGGCTTGCGCATGCCGCCCATCTAGCCGCGAGACTGTCCGGGCATGTCTTTACGCAGATATACGCCAGCCCATTGCAACGAGCGCGGCAAACGGCCGAGATCGTAGCCGCGGGCCGCCCTGTCGTGCTTGACGAACGGTTGAAGGAAATCGACTTCGGGATCATGGACGGCATGCCGATCGCCGATGCCAGGGCCTCGGGCCTGTACGCGTTGCGGGACAAGGACCGGATGTCATACGCGCCCGAAGGTGGCGAAAGTTTCACGCAGCTTTTACGACGCGTGCAGGATTTCTTTAAGGATACCGGGATCATGAAGGCCGAGGGGCCGACGCTGATCGTCTCGCATCAGGGAACAACACGCATGATCGCCGCCTGCCTGGGCCTCTTTCCCGCCACGATTGCGGCCTACACGCCTTTCGGCCACGAAAGCTTGCTGATCGCCGACGCGGATGAAGCCGGCCGGATCGCAGCGCGCATAGAGGATTGACATGCTGGAAGACTTTACCTTCGACAAGCTGGATAGCAGCCGCCCGATCGCCCTGTTCCTCGACATCGACGGCACACTGGTCGAGTTTGCCGCGACTCCCGACGAAGTGATCGTGCCGCCGATGCTGCGGCCCTTGCTGGAGCGCCTGGCATCGGACCTGCATGGCGCGTTCGCGATCATTACCGGGCGCCCCATCGAAAGCGCCGACCGGCTGTTCCGACCGACGCAGTTCACGATGGCAGGCCTGCACGGGGGCGAGTTCCGTTTTAACGGCGTGCACGAAGATGTTCCGGCGGCGTACGCCCCTAGGGCGTGGAAGGATGCCGCGAAAGCCTTGGCCGATGCCAACCCGGGTGTGGCCTACGAGGAAAAACGGCTGGGTTTCAGCGTGCATTACCGCGAAGCGCCGGAAAAAGCCGCCCTGGTGACGGAGGCCATCGAGACAGCGATGCAAAAGGATAACCCAGGGCTGCACCTGCTGCACGCCAACATGGCGCTGGAGATCCGGCCGGACGGCATCGACAAGGGCCACGCCATCCGTCACTTCATGCAAATGCCGCAGTTCGCAGGCCGCATGCCGGTGTTCTTCGGCGACGATACGACAGACGACGACGGGTTCCGGGTGCTGAAGGATTACGGCGGCGTTGGAGTCGTGGTCGGCCACCGCCGCCCTCCGGAAGCTCTCTACACCGTCAAGGATCCGGCGACAATTCGGGTGCTTCTGTCGGAGCTGAAGCCGGCGGCTTGAAGACGAAGTACTTCGACATTGGGAAGTTGAAGCACAGCCCCGCGATGGCAGCCGCTGCCACGGCTAGCTTGGGATAGGTGCCGAAAGCGGGCACAGCCGAGACAAGCAGCGAAAACACGGCGTAGTTGACGCCTGCGCCTAGCGCCGTACTCAGCAGGTAGCGCGCGATCTCGGCCAGCTTCGCGCGACCGCGATGACGGCTTTCGAACGTCCACAGCCGGTTGATCAGCCAGGTAAAAAAGGCGGCGCATGGCAGGGCGATCGCCTGGCTGGCGAACGGGTTCAGGCCGGCCCAAGCCAGGAGGCTGAAAACGCCGAGGTTTACCAGAAACCCGCCTGTTCCGACGATCCCGAAGCGGATAAACTGCCACGGCAACCGTGACAAAAGGCCGGTAACGAGCGCCTTCACTGCCGCGAAACCCGGCAAAAATCGAGCGGACCAGCCACGTTCGAAGTGATCTGGCCACACGAAGCCTGGTCGACCGACAAGCCTGACCGGGCGAGGGCCGCACTTGCGCTTTCGGCTTCACCTGGGGTGAAGATGGTCAAGAAAGGCCCGGTATGTCCGGCGATGCGGCGCTTCATGATGGTCTCGAACTCGTTGCCCGCTGCCAGATAGCTGTCTGGCCGCAATACGGCAACAGTTTCCGGCAGACCGGCCACGGCAAAGCCCATCGGACCGGCACCAGTCATCAGCACCATGGCGTCGGCGGGAACGGCGAACGGAAGCTGAGTTTCGACATAGGATCGATCCCACGCCCGCCGGTTGAAGCCGGCTTGAACGAAGCCCGCCATGACGGCCATCAGCCCGACCATGGCCCATGGCAGAACACGGTCTGGCAGGCCGAGATGGCCGAGACTGGCCGCCGCGATCACCACAGCCAGCATTTCCAGTGGGATGATGTAACGGTAGATCGAAAACAGATACTCCCAAGCCGCGAATGTCACGACGAAGGCCGTGGACAGGAAGAGCAAGATCGGCGTCCCGCCCGGCATACGGCGTCGCCTGCCCACGGCAATCAGAGCCGCGGCGGCGATCATCGCCAGGGCCACCGCGATGTGAACGTCGCGAAAATCGTATTCGGCGACGCGGCGCGAGTTCAGGGTAAACAGGAAGGGAAACAGCAGCGCCGTCTGCCAATGGTGCGGCAGGAAGGTGGCGTCGCGATTGTTGCCGGCTCCAGCGTAGGGCGAGTGAAACAGATCGTTGAAGTATGGAAGCGTCGGACTGCCGAACGCATTGTACAATTGCACCATCCAGTATCCACCGAACAGCGCCACGCCTCCGGTAGCGCCGAAGGCGAACAGCGCGGCGCGCAGCACGCGGCTGCGGAACGATCCACTCGAAGCCACGAGAAGAGCTGTTACGATCCCGAACGGATATACGGCGGCGGTCAGCTTCAGGCCGGCGGCGGACCCTGCTAGGAACCCGGCGAGCAGCAAACGCTTGCTTGCGCCGGTCGCAGGCAATGTCAAGGCCTCCGCATCGCGGCCGAGCAACACCACGATCGAGGCGAGGCTGAACAGCCCCAGAGCCATGTCCCATGAGATGACGCCGATCTGCCCCAGGGCGCCGCCGCCGGTCAGCCCTGCCAGCGCCACGACTGCCGGAACCGCGATTCGCGCCTTGCCTTGCAGAGGCAGGGTTCGCTCCGCGATCATGAACAGGGGAACGAAACATGCTCCGTCGAGAACGGCGACCACGAACCCGGCGACAACGGCTGGAACATGTGTCGCCAGCAGGTAGAACGGCAGTTCCAGCAGGGGATTGTAGAACGTCGCATGGCCTGCCACCAGCGCATCGAGGCGTAGCTTGCCATGGAGGAACGCATAGGGATCGTACCAGCGGTAGTTCAGGAAATCCCAGTTGGCGTCCCGCCCCTCGGCCACGGAAAAAAGCCCTGCCAGCAAGGGAACCAGCATCAGGATGGCAAGCCGGGCATACCTCATGCCAGGCTGAAAATCTCGTCCAGCATCGCCTTCAGCTCAGGCATGCCATAGGGCTTGTCGAGCACGCGGGCGTTGGGGAACTCGCCGGTCAGGTCGCCTGGATCGCGCCCGGTTGCAAAAACGACCCGCAGCCCGGGATGAATGCCAAGCGCCTTGCGCGCGACCTCGCGCCCATCGCTGCCTCCCAGGTTCACATCGACCAGCAGCACGTCCGGTTTTTCGCGCTCGACAAGCAACACCGCCGATTCGGCGTCGGCGACTGCCTGCACGGCGTAGCCCAGCGTGTCCAGCATGTCGATGGTGGCGAGCCGCACCAGCGCGTCATCCTCGGCGAAGACGATGCGGTGCAAGCCGCCGGTTTCCATAAAAGGCTCCGCGGCCTTGTGCGCTGGCGTAGGGTGATCGTCGGGCTGGCTGGCGGCTATAGGCCTGGCAGTCCTGATCGCATCGCCGAGCCCAAGGATCGAGCGCAATTTACGCGCGAGATCCTCCTTTCGGTACGGCTTGCTCAACAGGTGCACGCCATCCTGCATTCCGCCGTGATGCATGATCGTTTCAGCCGTGTAGCCCGAGGTGAATACGACGGGTAGCCCGGGGCGCAGCGATCCCGCTTCCTCCGCTAGGGCGGGCCCCTGGATCTCGCCAGGCATCACGACGTCGGTGAAAAGCAGGTCGACGGGCTCGCCGTTCTCCAGCAGGGTTATGGCGTCCTTGCCGTTCGACGCTTCCCGCGCCTGGTAGCCCAGGTCTTCCAGCATCAGCACCACCGCGCTCCGCACATGCGGATCGTCCTCCACCACCAGGATCGATTCGCCCCGCCCGCCCAGATTGCTCAGATCGCCGGTTTTTGCGATCTGTTCGTCGCCGAACGAACGCGGCAGGTACATGCTCACGGTCGTACCGCGCCCGAGCTCGCTCGTAATCCGGGCGTGACCACCCGACTGCTTGGTAAACCCGTAGACCATGCTGAGGCCGAGACCGGTTCCCCGTCCTTCCGGTTTGGTCGAGAAGAATGGATCGAAGGCCCGATCCAGAACCTCCGCGGTCATTCCAGACCCATTGTCCGAAACCGAGATCACCACGTAGGAGCCGGGCTTCATATCCTGCCCGGCCCTCGCATCGTGTTCACCCAGCGCCACGTTGGCGACCTCGACGGTGATGTGGCCGCCGCCCGGCATGGCATCGCGCGCGTTGATGGCCAGGTTCACGATGGCGTTTTCGATCTGCCCGCGGTCGACCATCGCGGTCCACAGATCGGGTGACAGCTTTTCCTCCAAATGGATGGACTCGCCAAGCGTCTGGCGAAGCAGATCGGCCAGGTCGCGGACAAGCCGCGTCAGGTTGACCGTTTCGGGCCGCAGCGGCTGGCGGCGGGCAAACGCGAGAAGCTGCCGAGTAAGCTTGCTGCCCCGCTCTGCCCCCACCATCGCGTTGCGTAGTCGGCGCTGCAGGACAGGATTGTCGACGTGGCGCAACGCCAGATCGAGATTGGTAGTGATGATCTGCAGCAAGTTGTTGAAGTCGTGGGCCAGGCCTCCGGTCAACTGGCCAACAGTCTCCATCTTCTGCGCCTGCCGCATGGCGGCCTCGGCCGCTCTGGTCTGCGTGATGTCGCGCGCGGTAAAGACCGACCCCCCCGCCGGCATGGCGTTGTAGGTCACCTCGATGGTTTGCTGGCCGACTTCAACCACATCCGTTTTCGTAGGCCCGTCAGCCCCGCGCATGGCGGCGATGCTTGCAACAAAGCCATCACCTTGGGTATCGAGCGCCGCCAGATCGTCCAGTCCGACCCGGGTGTCGGCCACTTCTTCGGACAATCCGGCAAGGGCGAAGAATTGCCGGTTCGAGGCTGCAAGGGTACCGTCGGAGCCGAAGGCAGCGATACCTTCCGCCACGGTATCGAGAGTCGCCTGGAGAACGCGCGCCTTTAGTTCAAGCTCGGCTTCCGCCGCTGACAGGCGCTGGAAGTTGCGCCGGAACAGCAGCCCCCCCATGACGCACACCCCAAGCAGGATCAGGAACAACCCTCCGGTTACTGTAAAGACCGTTCGTTCCGCCTGGCGGGCGGCCAGCAGGCGCTCTTCGAGCACCGTACGCTCGGCCACCATCATGTCGCCGACCAGCGACCGTATGGAGTTCATCGCCGCTTGCCCCGTATTGTCCATCATCGCCTGCCGGGCAGTCTCCTCGCCTTGCGCGCGCCGCAGGGAAACGGTTCGGTTCAGTTCGGCGATCTTGACCTGCAGGTAGCCATCGAGACTTTGCAGGCGGACGAGTTGGCCCGGAGAGTTCGCGAGATCGGCATGCAAG
>CALMVH010000059.1:355-2500 GCA_937873165.1 uncultured Rhodospirillales bacterium | reverse complement strand
CTTCATAGACCGCGTGCTACGCGGGCTGGTGTTGGACTTTCCCGGCCTTAAAATCGTGCTGGAGCATGCGACGACGGAGAATGCTGTTGCCTTCGTGCGTGACACGCCGCAGATCGCCGCCACCATCACGGTTCACCACCTGATGATTAACCGCAATGCCCTGTTCCAAGGCGGTTTGCAGCCACACGCCTACTGCCTGCCCATTGCCAAGCGCGAGCGGCACCGGCTGGCGTTGCGGCGGGCCGCGACCTCTGGCGAGGCATGCTTTTTCCTCGGCACCGATACGGCGCCGCACCCGATGACCGCCAAGGAAAAATCCTGCGGCTGCGCCGGCATCTTTACGGCAGCGAATGCGCTGGAGCTGTATGCAACGGTGTTCGAGGAAGACGGTGCGTTGGAGCATTTCGAAACCTTCGCCGCCTTGAATGGTGCGCGGTTCTACGGTCTGCCGGTCAACGAGGGCACCGTGACGCTCGAGAAAGGCACCTGTCCCGTGCCGGAAACTGTTGCGGTCGCGGGAACGGGCGATATGATCCGACCATTCCGGGCTGGCGAGTCGCTCGGCTGGCGTCTGGCGGAGTAACGATGGATTTTTCCGGCTTCACCGACAGCGAAACCATGGCGCGGCTGACCGCGAAAGCCTTGCTGGACATCGATGCGGTTCTGTTCAATGCTGACAAGCCCTTCATCTTTACGTCGGGCTGGGCCAGCCCCGTGTATATCGATTGCCGCAAGGTGATCGGCTTTCCGCATGTCCGCACCATGATGACCGATTTCGCGGTTTCGAAACTGCTAAGCGGCATTCCGTTCGGACAGATCGACTCGGTCGCCGGCGGCGAAACGGCCGGCATTCCCTATGCGGCCTGGATCGCGGACCGCCTGGGCGTGCCGATGCAGTATGTCCGCAAGAAGCCGAAGGGATTTGGCCGCATGGCGCAGATCGAGGGCCACATGCCTGAAGGCAGCCGCGTAGTGCTTGTCGAGGATCTGGCCAGCGACGGCCGCAGCAAGATTGCGTTTGCTGAAACATTGCGGGCTGCCAACGTGACGGTGGAGCATGCCTTTGTCGTGTTCTTCTATGGCATCTTCGACCAGGCGGGCCCCCTGCTGGAACGCAACGGCCTGACCTTGCATCATCTGGCGACCTGGTGGGATGTGCTCGCCGAGGCAAAGCGAAGCAACCGCTTCGACACAGGTACTTTAGGTGAGGTTGAAGCCTTTCTGCACAATCCGGTGTTGTGGTCTGCAGGGCACGGTGGCCGGGACACCTACCCGGCATGAAGATTGCCTTCGTCGCGTCGGAAAGCCCAGCGGCCAAGGCAGCAAAGGCCCGTTTGTCGGAGCGATACGGCGGTTGCGAGCCACTGGAAGCAGACCGCATCGTGACGTTGGGCGGCGATGGGCTGATGCTGGAAACCCAGCACCGCTACATGGGCCGCAACATTCCGGTCTACGGCATGAACCGCGGTACCGTCGGCTTTTTGTTGAACGAATACGATGAGGAAGGGCTGCACGAGCGGGTCGCGACCGCCGAAATCCTGACGCTGCATCCGCTGAAGATGACGGCCCGGCGCGGCACGGGTGAGGTCGTCGAGGCGCTGGCAATGAACGAGGTGTCCCTTTTACGGGAAACGCGGCAGGCGGCAAAACTGCGCATCACCATCGACGGCGTCGCGCGCATCGATGAAATGATCTGCGACGGCATCCTTGCCTCGACCGCGGCGGGCAGCACGGCCTATAACATGTCGGTCGGCGGTCCTATTATTCCACTAAGTTCCAACCTGCTGGCTTTGACCCCGATCAGCGCATTCAGGCCTCGCCGCTGGCGTGGCGCGTTGCTGATGAACGAGGTCCACATCGGTATCGAAGTGCTGGAAAGCGGCAAGCGCCCCGTCAGCGCCGTCGCCGGCGTGATCGAAGTGCGCGAGGTCGTGCATGTCGAAATCGTGGAAGACAAGAAAACCAGTTACACGGTTTTATTCGACCCACACCACACCCTGCAGGATCGAATACTGAAGGAGCAATTCGCCCCGTAAACCAGCGCGCAATGACGTTACCGCCATTACGCACTGATTTTCGTTATTTTAGTGGAGTTCGCTCGTCTTGACCGGGGTCTTGGCAGCGTCAGCCTGTTCATCGGGCTTG
>CALMVH010000059.1:0-345 GCA_937873165.1 uncultured Rhodospirillales bacterium | reverse complement strand
ATCATCTTGTCGGCAGACTTGGCAGGACTGCGCTCCGACCGGTTCTGATCCATGCTGCGCAGTTCGCGGGCAGCCCAAGAAACAGCCAGGCCCAGGGTTGCCAACCGTGCCAGCCGGCCCAATCCAACGAAAGCCAGTACGGCGATCACGGGCGGAATGGCCGCGCGGTGCTTGTTCAGGTAATCAATCGAGTCGTCTACTAGCTTGGCCATGTCAGCCTCCTTGTTGCGGTGGTCATTCAACGCCGAATGGAATAGACCGTTCCTCTAGACGCGGTTTTTCCCAAGGATTTCACTAGGCTCAGGACCTATTAATTAGGATTTCCAAGGTTGGTGAGATATGATT
>CALMVH010000058.1 GCA_937873165.1 uncultured Rhodospirillales bacterium | reverse complement strand
AACGAGACCACGGTCTCATCAGGGACAGCTCCCGTGCAAAATAATCATCGGCCCCTGGAATAAGTTAACCTGACGGGCCGGGCAGTAGCTCCCCACGCATTCTATCTAGGTCTGCGACAGGCTGACTGCAATATGGTCGATGCGTTCCGCCAGGTGTTCAACCGCGGCGATCAGCAGGTCGCGCTCCTCGTCGGACTCGCCTGCCGGATGCGACACCGCTACGGAGGCCGGCTTCCGATGCGCTTCCTCCAGCTCATCGGCCAGCATCAGCGACACCATCAGGAGGCGCTGCACTTCGCTGGCGGCGCCACCGAAATGGCTGGCCCGGTCGTTAACCAGCGTGCCAAGGTGACGCACCCGCTCCTCCTCGCCGGCGTCGCATGCGATGGCGTAGGTGCGGTTGTTGATAACAAGTTCGACGCTGGGCATGACAAGCCTTAGTTCGACAGAAAGGTTTCAAGACGCCCGATCACGGTGTCGAGGCGCGTCAGAACCTCGTTCCGGTTGCGCGTGCCGTTTTGCACCGCGCCGCGCACGGTCTTGCGCACGATACCGGCCGCCGTTTCTTCCAGCCGGTCGATTGAGGAGTCGAGTCGCTCAAGGGCTTCGCGCAGGTCCGTGCTCATGGCCGGACCGTAAAGCCTGCCCGCATGGCCTGTCAATGCGCCCCGAGTCGCGCAGCGGAGTTTTCCTTGACGGGTCGCGCGGGCGGGCGCATGACGCGGCCATTCGCGTAAAGATGGGGAGTGTTCGGCATGGCTGTCAGGGTTGCAATCAACGGGTTCGGCCGGATCGGACGCATGGTGTTTCGCGCAATTGCAGAGGCCAAGCGCGACGATATCGAGATCGTCGCCATCAACGATCTGGCGGACCTGGCAACCAACGCGCACCTGCTGAAATATGACTCCGTGCACGGGCGCTATCCCGGCACCGTCTCGGTCGAAGGTGACACGCTGATGGTGGACGGCAAGCGCATCACCGGGGTGCGCGAAGCCGACCCTGCCAAGCTGCCCTGGGGCGCCATGGACATCGACGTGGCGATGGAATGCTCCGGCCGGTTCACCAAGCGCGACGACGCGGCGAAGAGCCTCGCCGCCGGCGCAAAGACCGTGCTGATCTCGGCCCCCGGCACCGACGAGGATCTGACGGTCGTGTATGGCGTCAACGACAAGAAGCTTACCCGCGATCACAAGATCGTCTCCAACGCGTCATGCACCACCAACTGCCTTGCGCCGGTGGCTTACGTTCTGGAGCAAACCGTCGGCATCAAACACGGCTTCATGACGACCATCCATTCCTACACGGGCGACCAGCGCATCGTGGATACCATGCATGCCGATCCGCACCGCGCCCGTGCGGCGGCCTTGAACATGATCCCGACCTCCACCGGCGCCGCGAAGGCAGTCGGCAAGGTCCTGCCCGAATTGAAAGGCAAGCTGGATGGCATCGCGATGCGCGTGCCGACGCCGAACGTTTCCGTGGTGGATTTCAAGTTCGTCGCAAACCGCCCGACATCGGTGGAGGAGATCAACGCCGCCATGCAATCGGCTGCCAATGGCGCGCTGAAGGGCGTATTGGCCTGCTACGACGAACCGCTGGTATCCGGCGATTTCAACCACGACCCGCACTCGTCGATTTTTTCCCTGGCGGGAACGCATGTGATCGACGGCGACTTCGTGCGTGTGATGGCCTGGTACGACAACGAATGGGGTTTCTCGAACCGCATGGCCGATACGGCCGTTGCGATGGGCAAGCTTCTGTAAGAGCAACGCCATCGCCCCGCGCATCGTCATTACCGGCTATGCCGACGCGGTCTTCTTCCTGGAGATCGCACGGCAGGCGGGTGGGCCGGTCGACCTCATCACGCAGATCGCGGCTTCGCGCACCATGGGTGCCGCGTGGTTTGCCTGCCTGCAAGACCTGCTGACGCCCCTTGCGTCCGCCGCCTATATCTACGATTGCGGTGGCTTCACCGGCGATGCGCTGACCGCCCTGCGGCATGGTGTGCGGTTCATCCGGGTCGAGCACACGGTGCTGACCCCTGCCCTCGCCAACCTTGCCGGCAAGCACGGGGCGTCCATCACCAGCGAGCGTGGCGAATGCCTGACCCTGCCGGCCGACCGCCAGGGAGAAACAGAGCTGCGGGCGCGGCTGAATAAACCAGTTTTTTAAATATAAACTAACGATCGGCGTGTCATGCCTGATGCGAACAATTCGGGCTGGAGTGCCGTATGCGCGTAACGCAACGCGTCAAGAAACTGCTGTCGCTCTACGAAAGCGATAACCCCGGCACCAAGACCAATCTTGCGCGCATCCTCATGGAAGGCCGCCTGAGCGGCAGCGGCCGCGTCATGGTGCTGCCCATCGATGGATCGGCGCGCAACTTCCTCGAATACCCGGCCGGCTACGATCCGCAATATCACTTCCAACTGGCGGTCGATGCGGGCCTCAGCGCGCTGGCGGCGCCCCTCGGAATGCTGGAAACCGGCGCGGATACGTTCGCCGGGGCCATCCCGCTGATCCTCAAGATGAACAGCGCGACCATGTCGTCCTCCCACGGCAAGTCCAACCACGGCATTATCGGGTCGGTACGCGATGCGCTGCGGCTTGGCTGCGTCGGCATCGGATGCACGGTTCATCCCGGCGACAAGAACGGCAATCTCGAGGAAGTTCGCTCGATGGTCGAGGAGGCGAAGTCCTATGGCCTGGCCGTGGTTCTCTGGTCTTCTCCAGGCGGCGAGTCGGAGGAGGACGAAACCGCACTGGACAACACGGCGTATGCAGGGCATCTCGCCTCCCTGATGGGCGCGCACATGATCTGCGTGCGGATACCCGGCAGCCACCTGCACCACACGGAACCGACAGTGGCAACCGCCCAGCGGCCCTTGATGGGCGGAACCTCCACGCTCAGCGACCGGGTGCGGCACGTGCGCCAATCCTGCCTGAATGGCCGCCGCATCGTGCTGTTCGAAGGCAACCAGCTGAAGTCCGACGACGACGTGTTCGACGACATCCGCGGCATCCGCGATGGCGGCGGCCACGGCTACGTGCTGCCCTACAACAGCCTGTACCGACAGTTCGAACCAGCGCTGCAAATGCTGGACCAATCGCTTAAAATTTACCAGGGCAAGGCGTAGACCTTCGGTCCCCTCGCACGGATTGACTCCTTTCCTCGAGGGTAGACATAGTTCGATACGTCCATGCGCCCAAAGACTGTCAAACATCTGCGGACACGCATCAAAACTAGCGCGGTGCTTGCTTCAGTAGGAATACTACTTGCCCCGCTTCTGCTAATCCTGCTTTGCTTTCCAACGCGTGAAATGAATGCCTCACGCCACTGGCCCTCTACGATAGGACTAGTCGATTACTATCATGTCTATCAGACAACATCCGGAAGAAAGTCTAAGTTCGTACGTTTTGAAGTCATATATCTCGTGAACGACGTTTCCTATAGATGCCATACCATGGGCGTAAACGGAGAAAGCATTGTCTTAAGAACTCCATTGCAGCCTCGACAGGCTACTTTAGTATTCTATGATCCAGCGCAGCCGTCTTCATGCGCACTGATAACCGGTTTTACACCTAATCTTTTCCTTGCCATAGTTGCCTATCTTGTACTCTACCTTGGCATTCCAGTTTGGGCTGTTCTCAGTACACGCATGAGGCGCTCGCGCCCTCTGCCACCCGAAGCCGAACCTCCAAAGCTTTGATCGAGCGTGATGAAGGACTGAGGGTTCTGCGTTCAGACCCGTGACCGATTCTTCCGCCGGGCTTGCAGTTGCGCGGCTTTGCCCGTAAGTTCCGGCCACTTTCATAAAACAGGTCGTCATGAAGATTTCCGCCATCCAGATCCGGCCCGGCAGCGTGCTGGATCACAATAGCAAGCTTTGGATCGTGATGAAGAGCGAGATCTACAACCCCGGCAAAGGCGCCTCGGTCGTGCAGGTCGAAATGCGCGACTTGAAGAGCGGTAACAAGACCAACGAGCGATTCCGCACCCAGGAAATGGTCGAGCGCGTTCGCATCGACGAGGCCGAGTTCTCGTATCTGTTCGCCAATGGTGACGAGCTGACGTTCATGAACCAGGAAACTTTCGAGCAGATCAACCTGCCGCGCGACCTTGTGGGCGAGCCCGGGCGCTTCCTGCAGGACGGGATGAACGTGACGATCGAAAGCTACGAGGGCACGCCCCTGTCGGTGACCTTGCCCGACAGCGTGGACGTGACCATCGTGGAGGCCGATCCGGTGGTGAAGGGCCAGACGGCGTCTTCATCGTACAAGCCCGCCGTGTTGGAGAACGGCGCGCGCGTGATGGTGCCGCCGCATATCGGGTCCGGCACGCGCATCGTGGTCAAGACTGCCGACGGCGCCTATGTCGAGCGGGCGAAGGACTGATTCCGCATGGCGCTGAAGTCCCCGATCATTAATGTCATGGTGTCGGCCGCCGACAAGGCGGCCCGGTCGCTCGTGCACGATTTCGGGGAGGTCGAACAGCTGCAGGTCTCGCGCAAGGGACCGGCCGATTTCGTCTCAACCGCCGATGTGAACGCCGAAAACATCATCAAGTCGGAACTGTCGCGCGCCCGGCCCGATTACGGCTTCTTGATGGAGGAAAGCGGCCAGACCGCAGGACGCTCGGCGGACCGGCGCTGGATCGTGGACCCGCTGGACGGCACCACCAACTTCCTGCACGGCTTGCCGCATTGGTGCATTTCGATCGCCCTGGAGGCGGAAGGCGAGATCGTCGCGGGCGTGATCTACGATCCGGTAAAGGATGAACTGTTTACGGCGGAACGCGGCGCGGGCGCGTACGTGAATGCGCGCCGTATCCGGGTTTCCAGCCGGACAGCCATGGGCGACGCGCTGATCGCGACCGGCATACCCGGGAAGTCACGCTCCGATTCGGATCCTTACCTTGCGCAGTTGAAGGCCCTGATGACGGCGGACATCGCCATCCGGCGCATGGGATCGGCGGCGCTCGACCTCGCCTATGTAGCCGCGGGTCGCTACGAAGGGTTCTGGGAAACCAGCCTGCATGCGTGGGATGTGGCCGCGGGCGTGCTTCTGGTCACGGAAGCCGGGGGCTTCGCGACGGAGATCGACGGCGGACGGAACCCCGTTCATGGCCGCACGTTGCTCGCATCGAACACCGGCATCAACGCAACACTTGCGGAAATGCTGCGTCCCGCATTACCTTCTGACACGCTTCGCGCCACGGGAACCGAAAACCAATGACAATAAAGACCCGCATACTGTCCAGCACCGCCCTTGCCACGCTTGCCCTCATCGCGCACATGGCGACGGCGCATGCGCAGGTGTTTGTCGGATCGTCCCAACCGGACGTGGAGGTGAACCTCGACGCGCTTAACGATCTGCCGGATGGCAGCGCTGCCGGCCGCGCGGTTCGCCTGCAGATGCCGACCGTGCATCATTACCGCCACCACGCCACGCAGTCGGCTGCGGAGTATTCGGGTGCGACGACCATTGTGGGCGGTAACGGCGTTATGCAGATGGCGCTGGAAACACCTGCGGTTCCCGATGAAGCGGCGCCCG
>CALMVH010000057.1:7610-8350 GCA_937873165.1 uncultured Rhodospirillales bacterium | reverse complement strand
GGAATACGTTTACATATACCGTAAGCCTTAAGGGTCAGCGCCGGGCAGGGGCCCGAAACTTGACAATCGCCGCCCCGGAGGACCATCTTGAGGTCAGTCGCGCGGGCACGCTGAAAACGGCAGCGATCACGCAAGCGCGCACAAGGGGAATCAGCATGCAGATCACAGTCAAGGGCAGGCAGATCGATGTCGGCCAGGCGCTTCGCACCCATGTGGAGGAAAGCCTGGATGGGATCGCAGCCAAGTATTTCGGCAATGCCATCGAGGCGACCGTCATATTCGCCCACGATGCGCACCTGTTCAAGGCGGACGTCTCGCTGCATGTCGGACGGGGTATCGTGATCCAGGCGACTGCCGAGGCCGATGAAATCTATCCGGCATTCGATGCCGCCGCCGACAAGACGGTGAAGCGCCTGCAGAAGCTGAAAGGAAAGCTGCGCGACCACCACCGTGACGAGGCGGTCGAGGCTGCTGGCTCGTACGTGCTTGAAGCGCAACCTGCCAACGATACCGGCAAGGGGCATGAAGGTCCCGCCATCGTGGCCGAAATGCCGACGCATATCGGGGTGATGAGCGTGGCGGAGGCGGTGATGTACATGGATCTGGCGGATCTGCCGGCCTTGATGTTCCGTAACTCGGCACACAACGAGCTGAACATGGTGTACCGCCGGGCCGACGGCGCCGTGGGGTGGGTCGATCCAAGGGGCATTGTTCAGAAATGAAGTTCTTCAAGCCGGCGA
>CALMVH010000057.1:0-7600 GCA_937873165.1 uncultured Rhodospirillales bacterium | reverse complement strand
GAAGCCGGACCATGCCGAACGACCCGAGCAGGATCGCGCTTTACTAGACGAGACACGAGATATGGCAGCGCTCGACGCGATCCATCCCGACGCCGTGCTGCCGCATTTGCGGGCCGGCAACAAGAAGCAGATCCTGCAGGAGCTGTCGCGCAAGGCGGCGGAGGTGACCGGCCGGCCTGAGGCTGCGATTTTCGAGATCCTGCTGGAGCGTGAGCGCCTGGGCAGCACCGGCATCGGGCAGGGGATCGCGATTCCCCATGGAAAGATGGAAGGGCTCGACCGCGTTTATGCCGTGTTCGCGCGGTTGGAAAAGCCGGTCGCCTTTGAAGCCATAGACGAGCAGCCGGTTGATCTGGTGTTCCTGTTGCTCGCCCCCATGAACGCGGGCGCCGATCATCTGAAGGCGCTTGCCAAGGTTTCGCGGCTGCTGCGCAATGGAGGCGTGTGCGAGAAGATTCGGGGCTCCAGCACGGCGGACGCTATCTTTGCGTTGATCCACGACTCGTCGGAGCGTCCCGCAGCCTAGTGAGTGTGCCGGCGAGATCGCGTTTTGACTCCGGTAACCGCTATGCGCTAAAGTTTCATTTCCTTGACCGCACTTCCCCAGTAGGCACTCCCTGAAACCAGTGACGAAGCCACGTTTCGAGTTCGCCTGGCGTCGCCTGGGGCCGCGCCTGATGAGCGCCCTGCTGATTTCGGTAGGGGTTGTTTCGCTTGGACTGAACCGGGCCAACCCCGCCCTGGTCGAGACGTTGCGCAGCCATGTAACCGATGCCGCCGCGCCGGCGCTGGCTTTCCTGGGTCAGCCCCTCGCCGGACTGCACAATTGGGGGGCCGAGCTTGGCCAATGGGGTCACGTGTACGAGGAAAACCGTGACCTGCGGGAAACGAATCGACGGCTGGTGACGTGGCGCGACGCCGCGCTGAGGCTTGAGACGGAGAACGCCGCCTTGCGCGCGCAGTTGCACGTCGCGCCCGATCCCGCTATCAGCCAGGTCATGACCCGGGTGATCGGCGATCCCGGCGGCGGCTTCATGCAAAGCGCATTGTTAGCCGGCGGTACCTCGCAAGGCATCGAGAAAGGGCAACCAGCCATTACGTTCGCCTCGGGTCCAGGAGAGCCCGGGCTGGGCGCATTCGTTGGGCGTGTGGTGCAGGCAGGGGACGAAAGCGCGCGATTGCTGCTGATTACCGATGTGAACTCGCGCATTCCGGTCGTTCTGGAGCAAAGCCATATCCATGCGATCCTCGGCGCTGACGACAGCGAGCGCCCGCAGCTGATTTTCTTGCCCGCGGGCGCCAGCATCACCGTCGGCGAACGCGTGGTCACCTCCGGCAGCGACCGGCTGCTGCCGCCGGGGATCGCGGTGGGGGTTGTCGCCAGCAATGATGACAATGGGATTCGTGTTACGCCCTTGGCCGATCTGGCGCGCCTGGATTTTGTGTCCGTTCTCCAGTACCAGGGCGTCAAGCCCTTGCCGCCGCCCGAAACGCTCACGCCGCCTGCAAAGGGTAAAAGACGATGATTGCGGCGAGCTTGGTCCGGGTTGAGTCGTGGACCCGGCACCTGATACCCGCCGGCATCACACTGGTGTTGTTCGTGGTAGAGCTTCTGCCTTGGACAGGGCATGACATCATTCCTGTCCCGAGCCTGATGCTGATCGCGGTCTTTTACTGGTCCGTCCGGGTGCCGGCCTTGTGTCCCCCGTTGTTCGCCCTGGCGCTTGGGCTGTGCGCCGACCTGCTGGAGATGACGCCCCTCGGCAGTCAGGGCTGCGTCGCGCTGATGATTTCCCTGCTGGCGCGCTTCAAGGCCAAGCGTCTCGGCCAGCAATCCTTTATCACGCTCTGGAGCCTGTTCGCGCTTGTGATGCTTGGGCAATCTGTGTTCCTGTGGATCGGGGAGCTAGTGCTGGCCAGCACTAGCCTGCCACCTATCAACCTTCTGACCCGCGCCTTGCTGACCGTCGCGCTGTTCCCGGTCGTGGCAAGGCTGTTGCTGCTGCCTGCACAGAAACTGGCAAACGAGGCCGTTCTTGTCGACTGACCGCGACATCACCCGCTCAAGGCTGCTGACCCGCCGCGCCGTTGTGCTTGGCGGGCTTCAGCTAGGCTTGGCAGGCACGCTGGCAGGCCGGATGTATTACCTGCAAGTGGTCGATAGCGACCGCTACAGGGTCTTGGCGGATGATAACCGCGTCAATCTTCGGCTGATCGCGCCCGCGCGCGGGCTGCTGCTGGATCACGTTGGCGTGGCCCTGGCCAGCAACGAGCAGAACTTCCAGCTGTTGATGATCGCGGAGCAAGTTCCCGATATCGACGCGTCCCTGGACCTGATCGGCAAGATCGTCGGACTGAGCGACGGTGACCGCAAGCGCATCGTGAAGGATGTCGAGCACAAGCACGCCTTCGTGCCGGTGATCCTGCGCGAGAATCTAAGCTGGGACGACGTGGCCGCGATCGAATTGAATACACCGGACCTTCCGGGTATCTCGGTGGAGGCAGGACATCTGCGCTTCTACCCGTTAAGCGATGCCGCGGCGCATCTGATCGGCTATGTGGGATCGCCGGCGGAAGCCGATATGAATGGGAACCCGTTGTTGTCCCTGCCAGGGTTCAAAATCGGCAAGGCCGGCATCGAAAAGTTCCACGAGGATGACCTGCGCGGCACGCCGGGCGAAAGCCAGATGGAAGTCAACGCCTATGGCCGCATGATTCGCGAGCTGGCGCGTGCGCCCGGAACCCCGGGGCAGGATGTGCACCTGACCATCGACGCAGGCCTGCAAAGCTATGCGCACGAGCGTCTGGGGCAGGAAAATAGCGCGGCTGGGGTGGTCATCGACGTGCATACCGGTGCGATCTATGCTCTGGCGTCGTACCCTGGCTTCGATCCGAACCTGTTCAGCAAGGGTATTCCCGCCGATGTGTGGGAAGAGTTGCTGAACGATCCCAAGGTTCCGCTGACCAACAAGGCCTCCGCCGGGCAATACCCGCCCGGATCGACGTTCAAGATGGTAACGGCGCTGGCGGGCCTGGAAAGCGGCGCCATCGACCTCAATCACGAAGTGACCTGCACCGGCTCCATGACGCTGGGCGACCATGAATTCCATTGCTGGAAAAAAGGCGGGCATGGCACCATCGGCTTGACAGACGCGATGGCGCATTCGTGCGATGTTTTCTTCTACGATGTCGGGCACCGCGCCGGCATTAATGCCATCGCCGCTACGGCAGCCAAGCTGGGGTTCGGCGCCAAGCTGGGACTGGACCTTCCAGGCGAGCGTCCGGGGTTGATTCCGACAAAAGCATGGAAGGAAGCCACGCAAGGGGAAACCTGGCAGCAGGGTGAAACACTGGTCAACGCCATCGGGCAGGGCTACGTGAAGTCGACGCCGCTTCAACTGGCGGTCATGACGGCGCGCCTGGCCAGCAGCGCTATGACCTTGCCGCACCTGACGAAGCAGGTGGATGGCCAGTCGTCCACGCGGACGGACTGGCCGCCGCTCCGCTTTAACCCCGCCCACGTGGAGGCAGTGCTGGCCGGCATGGAGGCTGTGACGGATTACGGCACAGGTCAGCATTGCCAGATCCCCGATCCCGCCATGCACATGGCCGGCAAAAGCGGCAGCGCGCAGGTGCGCCGCATGTCGGCCTACGAACGCGAGCACCACATCCATAGCGACAGCCTGCCCTGGAAGGACCGCGACCACGCCCTGTTCGTAGGCTACGCCCCGGTAGACGCGCCACGCTACGCCTGCGCGGTTATCGTAGAACACGGCAACCACGGCGCCGACGCCGCCGGCCCGGTCGTACGCGACCTGCTATGGGAAGCCCAAAAACGCGATCTGGCACGAGTGTCGGTGGCGTCGGATACTCGACTGTCGACCCGTAATTTATCAGCGCCTGGATAGAAAGTATTGGGTGGCTGAGGGAAGTCCAAGCAAGTTTGTCAGCCCGCGCCGGAACTAGTGGTTGCAGCAGTTTTGAACATCATATATGGGCAGCAGCACTCGGGCGGTCTGCAGTAGGGCGCGCAGGTGCTCATGGGCCGTCATTCATCCGCCGGGTACGCACGAGGAGCAACAGCCAGCCCGTCATCGCTCATCACCTAGATTCTATTGCTAAGGTATCAGTTGCGAGGCCCTGATAAACCGGTTTATAAAGTTTGGCAATAATGCTTCGTTGCAATGGGGGATGCTTGGCAAGTGTGGATACTAGGTACGGCTTGCTTGAAGTTGTTGATAGCCAGACGGATCTCATTGGCCAGTTTCTCGATCAGTTCGGTGAGTGGGCTTGGGCAGAAACAAGGTTCGTAGCATCCGTTCTACCGGATGCCGCGCGTGTTCTCGATGCCGGCGCTTTCGTCGGCACCTTCGCGCTCGGCCTTGCCATGAACGCCAAACTGGCCTTCCTTTGCAGCGTGGAAGGTAATCCTTTGATCACTCCCATCCTGCGCCGTAATCTCGAGCGCAATATACATATACCGACTGAGGTTGTGGGCGCTCTGTTGACCGGCTCTGGCCGCAACGGGCACGCATCCCATTCGTCCGCCCAAAATCTTGGTGGAACGACTTTTTCTGCAGAGTTTGGCGACGGTTTAGATGTAGACCTAGTCGCAGGCACTACGCTTGCTCAGCTTGAAGAGCGTTCAGGTAAGTTCGATTGTATCAAACTCGACATCGAAGGAGCCGAGCTCGAGGTTTTAGAAGCCAACGCTACCCGACTTAGCGACGGTGAATCGATCCTTTGGGTCGAGTGCAACGAGTCGGATGAGTCGCTGAAGGTAGCGAAGCTGCTGCTGTCTTGGGGACACGGTCTCTGGTACTTCGCGTACCCTTCTTTCAACCCAAAAAATTTCAAAACAAATCCGCGCGCACTTTTCCCTATGGCGTACGAGGCGGGGCTGATGGTATCCCCTCGCAACAGCCCTGCGATGGACCAAGAGTTGGAGGAAATCGGCTGCATCCTTGTTGAAATCAAGGACTTGGAAGATCTTAAAAGCTCACTTTGGGATACGCCACGTTTGGCGATGGACAGTTGGGTAATGCACCGCCTCAGAAGCTCATTTCGTGGCTGGGACATCATTGGCTTCCATCGACCTACGAGGCTTTTCTGACGGAGGATTGGCCCAAGCGTGAGGCCATAGTTTTGAGCGAGGGCAGTCTGCTGGTCGACTCCGCGACACTGCCGGTCATGCGGCTGAGGACGCTGTTCGGCTACTACAAGGCGCATATAGAGAAAGATACGGCGCGGGTCGAACGGCTGGGACAGGAACTCGGCTGTTTACGCGCCGAGCTGTCGCGCAAGGTTTCCAAGGAGTCTGAGCGGTTTCGTGCACAAACCGAGGCAATGTTGTACGAAGCCGATCTGAGCGTCGAGCGGCTGAAACAGGAGCTTGGAAATGTGTCAGCGACACTGGCGGACACACAGAAAAAGCTTCTCCATGTCGAAGGTATGCGTGACGCAGTTCTTTCTAGTACAAGCTGGAGACTCACCGGTCCAGTCCGGAGGCTGGTTCAGCGTTCGAGTATACTGCATTTGACGTTGCTTCGTGCGCGACGGGCTGCAGGTGTGCTGCGGCGCCGTATTTTGGCTTGATGCCATGGTTGAGGCATCTACCTTCACTGAAGATGAATACGTGCAAGTGTGTGCGATGTTTGATAGGCACTTTTACTTCCACTGCAATCCCGATATTCGTGCTGCAGGTCTGGATCCCGTAATGCATTTTTTGCAGTATGGATGGAAGGAAGGACGCAATCCCAATTCCATCTTTGACGTTCGGTACTATCTTCAAGTAAATCCCGATATTCTCGCTAGCAGCATAAATCCGTTTTATCACTACTTAGTTGCTGGAAAGGTCGAAGGGCGCCGCAGTAGTCCGGATCCGGTTCAGAAAACCCTTCGTCTATCGCGGCCGATGATCGACAAGGTCTCCGACTGGCGCTTTGGACGACAGGCTCCCGCCGCGACTGATCCCGACTGCCTTTACACCCAACTTGCCACCGCGTTGGCTTCGTCCAGCGAGCTTGTAATTTCGATCAGCCATGACGATTATCGGGTTAACACGGGTGGTATCCAAAACGTCCTTCAGGATGAGCTAAAGGCTTTTGAGGAAGCAGGGTGGAAATACCTCCACCTATCACCTGTTTTTCCGCTGCCGGTGATTGCTGAACCATGTGCGGCGGATCAGCACATCGTTTTCGGCACCCTGTCCGAAGTCGAACTTGGAGCCTGCCGGTCTAGCGATATAATCAAAGCACTACAAGCTTTGCAGCCAAAGCTTCGAATAAACGTGGTGGTTCACCACCTATATGGCCATGTGCCAGAAGCTCTAGCTGAGCTAGTAATCGCTTTGGCAGTCGACCAGCCCGTGTTTTGGGTACACGACTTTGCGAGCCTCTGCTCGAACTATTCGCTGCTGCGCAACGATATTAAGTTCTGTCATGCTCCAACAGCCGACTCAGCTGCCTGCCGGATATGCTCTTACGGCGATAGTCGCGTCGACTATTTAAGACGGATGGCCGTGTTCTTTGATAAGGTACGGCCGTTTGTTCTAGCGCCTTCAGCCTATGCTTTGAACTTCTGGATCTCGCACACCACTATGAGTCACCGCGGTTCGGCGGTCGTACCGCCCGCTAAGCTAGTTCTGTGCGGGAAACGAGAGGCCTACAGCTCCGTCGAACGTAGATTGAGAATCGCGTATCTAGGCTACCGTTCGTACCACAAAGGTTGGCCAGTATTTCAGGCCTTAGCCGCCGAGGCGGACACAACGCGCTATCAATTCTTTCAAATCGGTGGAAGTAGCGACGACTTCGATTTCCGAATCAGCCACATAGATGCCATGGCAAGCGCTTCAAATCAGGATGCGATGATGAAGGCTGTTGTCAGTAATAACATAGACGTCGTCGTTCAATGGTCACTGTGTGGTGAAACGTTCAATTTTACTACGTTAGAAGCGTTGGCGGCTGGCGCTTTTGTGGTGGCGAGGCGAGATGCGGGTAATGTCTGGCCTGCGATCAACAGCATGGCCCCACATCAAGGAATGAAGATCGAAGATGAGGCTGAACTCTTCCAGCTGTTTGAAGGTGACGAACTGTTCAGGCGCGTTCGAACTGCGACCTGTCGGTATGGAGCGGTCATCAGAACAGCCGGAACAGCGGATTGGCTGCTGTCGCACAAGATTGAGGCGTCACAGAGTTTGGTTTCTGAAGCCGGCCTATGAAAGTTCATTGTTTCACAAGCGCATCGTTTGCCTATCTGGACCGAGTTCGTGTGCTCGGTGCATCTTTGCGGCGATTTCACCCCGATTGGACCTTCTCGTTATGCCTTTGCGACGCGGAACCGCCAGGCTTTACCTTTGATATCACTCAAGAGCCCATTGACAGCGTTGTGCGCATAGAAGAACTCGGGATACCCGACATTAGAGCATGGATGTTTCCACACAACATAGTTGAGCTCTGCACCGCAGTTAAAGGACAGATGCTATGTAGGCTACTTGATAGTGGCGCGGAGAAAGTCATTTACCTGGATCCCGATATCGCCGTGTTCGCTAGTCTGGACAAAGTTACCGACTTGCTCGACGCTCATGACATCGTATTAACAC
>CALMVH010000056.1 GCA_937873165.1 uncultured Rhodospirillales bacterium | reverse complement strand
TGTCTCGTCCAGCCAGGGCTGCGAGACATCCGGATAGTTCCGCTTCAGCGACACGCACAGTACGGTCGACAGCACCTCCGCGCCGTTGCCGGTCAGGCGTGGCAGCACCGCCTTAATGCCGCCGAGCGTCAGGGGCGGCGCGGTGTAGACCTCGCCGCCAATGATGAAATCCACGCCTTCGACAAGGGCGTCGTGTGCTTTCGGCATCAGGATCACGACGAGAACGAGATGGTGCCGAGCGTGTTCGTCGCGTCGGTGAAGAACGAGAAATCCAGTTCCGGCACGGTCCAGTCCTCGTTCTTGAAATCCAGCGACAGCTTCGTCGACATCACCTGGTTGAACTCGTAGATGGCGTTGCGGCTGTTGTAGCTCTGGAACAGGCGCAGCTTGAAGGTGGGGCCCGCGCCCATCAGCTGGTTGGTCAGCACCAGCTTGCTGCCGCTGGCGGCGGTATAGGTATACGAGACCAGCAGCGCCGCGCCTTCATCGGCGGCGGAAAACCCGTACTGGCCGCCGGACGTGACCGTATACTGGCCCAGCGCGGGCGTGGCTGCGACCTTCACCAGGCTAAGGCCGGTGGCAGCATAGGTCACGCCCAAATCGTCGGTAAACGTCGCGGCGTTCGAAACCGACAGCGCATAAGGTGAGGCGGCGGGAACCGCCTGCGCCTCGCCTGTCGCGATCGCCTCGCTGGTGTTCAGCGAACGGGTCTGCCCAAAGAAAATATCGGAGAACACCGCGGGATCGATGCGGGCGAACTTCGCCTTGCCGGTCAGCTTCGCCGTGCCACGGGCCGTGGCGACGGGCAGCTGATACTGGCCGACCAGATCCTTGTTGGAAAAGCTGAAATCCAGGCTGACATCCTGCAGCGTGCCGAACTGCACGGGCGTCGAACCGGCAATATCGGTACGGGTCCCGAACATCAGGCCTGATCCAAAGTTGAATTGTTGTGAAGTCGTGGTCATCGGGAGTCCTTCATGTGGTTACAATTTCGACAGGAATGATGGCGCCGGCGCGGTTGCTCAGCGTGCCTTCGAAGAACACGATCTCGCCCGCGACGCTGCAATGGCTGACCAGCCCGCCGAGGGTCTGCGGTTGCGCTACGAGTGCGGCCTCCACGGCATCGACGAGCGTGTTCAATTGCGGCGCGGCGCTGGGGCTGGCATCGTCTGCTAGGGCATACACGGCGAGGTCTACCCGCAGCGTGTACTTGCCCGGCGTCGTGCGCGAAGCGATGGCGGTTTCGCTGACCTGCTGCATGAACAAGGCCGGCAGCAGACTGGGCTCGACCTCATTGAGCAGGCGCACCCGTCGGCTTGCAACTTTGAACGTCGTGGCGGAGGACACGAGGGCAAACAGCGCCGAGTAGAGGGTTTCGCGGGACTGGTTCATGCGTTGAAGACCTCCGTGACCGCCGTCGCGAGTTGCGCGATTACCGTGTCGCTAGCGGCGTCCTGCGCTGGCCGCAGGTAGGCCTGCTCGGGCTCGACGATGCGATATTCGCCCTTGCCGGGCCGCAGCGTCCGGCGCCCTGCCTGCGCGCGGCTGAACCGGTTGATTATGCCGCCATACTCGTGGATGGCGGCGTAGGGCGTACCGGCGCTGACGGTGCCCGACGATTGAACCCCGTCGCGCAGGGTCGCGCCTTCCAGCGAAGCCCGCAGCGCGCCGGTACGGGCGTTCAGGACCTGCCCGGATAGTTCGTTCGCGGCAATCGAGGCCGCAAGGTCCTGCATGGCGCGATCCAGCGCCGCCTCCACGGCATCCCCGGCTGTGTCCTTCAAGCCCGTCAGCCGGTCGGCCAACTCGGCAGGCGTGTTCATGAGGCCCATCTGGACAAACGACGGCAGTAGGGCGACAACGCCGTCGCGACGCTGTCTGGCATATCCTTCTGGACGTAGCTGGTCGTCTGCTGCAGCCCGGACTCCGATACCAGCCCCGCCTTGTCGCGCAGCCGGTAGCGCAGGGCGACCAGCTCCACCGCCGCTTCCGCAAGATCGGCGGGCACCGTCTCGTACCCGGCGGTATAGGTCACGCTTACATTGCGGTGCCCACGCGGGAAAACCGTGCCCGACAGGTACAGCGCCGCGCTGTCGAAGCTGTAGCCCACGGCCGATCCTGGCGTCACGGCGGAAATTATCCGGCGGTCGATCGTCAGGCTCGTCACATCCGTCACCGGCCCGTAGGCAAAGGCGAACACCCTGCCATCCGTGCCGCTGCGGGTTTCGGTGTAGCTCGTCGGGGCCACGTCGTAGCCGATGCGGGCCTGGATGAACGTCGATACCGCGGTGACCAGCGTTTGCAGCAGGGCCGCGTCCTGCGAGGGGTCCTGCCCCAGATAGGCCGCGACGGTCGGTACATCGGTCAGGTCGTTCGCGTTCATCGCGCCGGTCCGGGCTTCTGCGGCTCCAGCGGCCGCAGTCCGATGTGGGCCGTTGCGTCGATGGCGGCCTGATCGTCATCGGGAATGACCAGCATCCCGTCGCGCACGCGATACTCATGGCCCGCCAGCGACACGGCCGTCACGGCCGGATCGGTTATCCTGTATTTCGGCATGTTAGTGTCCTTGGTTTTTCGTCATTCCCGCGAAGACGGGAGTGACAGCCCTGATGATGCTATTAGTTGCTGGTGATGTTGGTGATCATGCCGAAGGCGGGCGGGAAGTAGTTCTGCAGCACGCCGTCGAAGTAGACGCCGTACTCGTACATGCGCGTGCGCAGCGGCCATTCGATCTGGTAGTAGTCGCGGCGCACCTTCATCTGCAGGACGTTGCCGACGTTCGACAGCGGGTACGGGATCGACCGGCTGATGAACAGGATCGTGCCGGCGGGCACGTTCGGGTGCAGCATGATGTCGATGCTGGCCCCGCCGCTCATGGTGAACGGGTTCAGGTAATTGCCGACCACCGCATCGGCCGTGATGCTGCCCCCACCGCCATCCATGTTAAAGCGGAAGATCGGCGCGCCGCCGTTCGACAGTACCAGGCGGCTGATGTTCTTCAGCTCCTGGCTGTTGACTAGCATCAGGTCGGGCGACAGGCGGTAATTGTCCCAGAACGCTTCCAGCGCCGCGTTGATCTGCACGATCCCCGCCGCGCCATCGCTGGTCAGGGTTTGTCCTGCCGCCAGCGCGTTGTAGTACGAACCGCTGCCCGGCGCGCAGATCTGGCTGATGATCCCATCGAACGCCAGCGCGTTGGTCGAGTTGTCGGCGCTGCAGGCGCTAGCGGGCTGGCCCCCCGTGGCCGCCGCCGAGATAACGACCTGATTGGTGGAGGTGAGTGCGCCCAGCATGGCGGTGCCGCCCGTGCCCCAGTACCAAGCGTATCCGACGGCCCCTTGTACAGGCTGAACCGTTGCGGTCACGCTCTGCCCCGCCTGCGGCGTCAACGTCGCCGCAGGCGAGACCTGTGCCGATCCGCCGCCGTATGTGTCGGTCGACCCATCGGCGTTGGTGCGGGTCACGCCGGTCGGCACACCCGTGGCGAGGCTGGCGTTGGCATAGGCCCGATGCGTCAGCGCCACGGCCTGCACCGTCAGCGCCGAAGCGGTCAGCGCCGTGCCCGATCCGCTGGCGACGAGGCTGGGCGTCGGGGTTGTGCCGAGCGCTACCGAAGTGTTGCCGCCGATGATCATGTTTTCCTCGGCGATCATGACCGAACGCAGCAGACCGTCAATCGCGATCGCCTTCGCGTCGTCGAAGCCCTGCGCCGCCAGGTCAGCCTCGAAGGTCACATTGTCTTCAAAGCCGAACGACTTGTAGGCCGCCATGTATGACTTGGTCGAGGTCCACAGCACGCCGCCGCGGCGCCCTTCCGACAGCCCCAGCGCGATGCCGGTCGCGTTGATGCCGGTGATGGCGTTCCAGTGCGCCGCCGTGCCGGTGCCGGGCACGCGCGGCATCTTGTTACGCAGCGGCGTGATGACGGGATAAAGCTGCAGCGCGCGCGGCTGCAGGTCGTACGCGACCAGGCCGCTGGCGAGGGTGATGGACTTCGCCAGGATGCCGTCCATGGGATTGTCCCACGATTTCTTGATCAGGCTCAGCGTGTCTTGCGTGGTGCTCATGCTCGGGTGGTCTCCTGAATGAAGGCATGAAAAAACCCGCACGACGGCGGGTAAAGAGTGTTCCCTCTCCCGATGGGAGAGGGCTAAGGGTGAGGGTACTCGGCCGCGCTTACCGGAACCCGAACCAGCGTTCGGTTTGACTAGGCGGGTTCGGCCCGGTCGCGGGCGGCGTTACGTCTTCGCCCTTGCCGACGGCGCGCAGCACGCCCTTGCCGGGCTGGGGTTTGGCGCGCAGGGCCGTTAGTTCTTGGGTCAGGTCGGCAACCTGCTTTTGCAGGTCGTCGTGCTCCCGTCGCAGCTTGGCAAGGTCGCCGTTTGCCCGCGCTTGCGTCACCAGATCCACCGGCAGGCCGTGTTCGGAGGCTGGACAGCGCGCTCCGGCGGCCACGATGGCATCATGCGCGGCGTTCAGGTTCGCCTGGTCGCCCTCGCTGTTGCGGCGGCCTTCCTTCGCCAGCACCCCGCAGACCTTCCACGCGTCGATGGTCGCCTCGGGATTGGCGGGGCGGTCGACCAGGCTGATCTCGTTCAGGTCGAGGCCGGTGATGATATGGGGGTTTTCCTCGTCGCGCGAGGTCACGCGGCCGCCTATGCTGAAGCCCTTGTAGACCCCGGCCTTGACCTTCTTCCACGCCAGCGGATCGACAATATGGGCCGACAGGTACAGGCCCTTGTCGTCCATCTCGGCCCCGTGCGCGACGCCGACGGCGGAGTGGCTGTGCATCTCGCGGATGTTGGCGAACTTCAGGTAGTCAGGCAGCGCCGCCTCCAGCGCCTCGCGCTTGACGATCTCCCCCTGGCAATCCAGCGCCTCGGTCGAGGCATACCCCATCGCCACGCGATGCTCGTCATCCAGCTTGGTGATCGTTGCGTATACTTTCATGAGTTCTCCGTTGAGAGGTGTCGTGCATTAAAAAACCCGCACGTGGCGGGTTTACAAGTGTCTTACGGTGCCATGCCGGGATCGCACAGCGCCGGATCGGACGGATGCTTGTGCGACCATTTCGGGATTGGCTGGGGCGGACCCGACAGGTCCATCTTCGTCGGATCGTACCTGATCAGGTCGAAGGTCTTGCCGTTCCAGTTATAATACCAGATGCCGGTACGACCGTCGTCGCGGCCTCCGCGGAATATGACCAGCGTACTGTTGCGGCAATAGCTAACCGAGTCAAAGGAAAAAGGTTTTAACGGCGTCCACTCATCAATTGGCAAGAAAATTATTGTTCCGGTTCGCCAATCGATAATTTCACCATTCAGGCAATCTGCTCCACATCCTTGAAAATACATGATGTAGTGACCGGCAAAATCTGGTTTTTTAAAATGCTTTAGGCTCCACTGTATATTGTCATATTCATCACCTGCAACCTTACCTGTCTCGGGCATTTTTGCTCGATGTGAACTGTCCACCGATACATGGTACTCGCGAAAAGCGGGCTCTGACGTTTGTGCCAAGGACATTGTTGGGACTACCAGCAAGAACGCTGAGATTCCCTTTCCAAGCAATAGTCTAATAGTTTCCATGCTTTTTCCAGTAGGCCTTTGCTGCAGCAGCGTTATCATATTTATCTAATATGTATCTTACGCCGCCTTGGCATTCTTCCAAAGCATTTCCAAAAGATTGAACACCGTTGGGATTGTAATGATAGCTTGTCGGCCTCAGTTGAAACAATCCTCTTGCGCCTGAATCCTGATGTCCTGGTTCAGGCTTGTTGTGTACGCCGACCTGCCCAAACGACTCCTGCATCACGATTCAAGCGAGGTCATCGTACTCACTGGCAGGTACACCTTCCTTCGCCATCGCTGTCTTCAGGTCCTGCTTGACCGCGTCCGGCAGGAAGTCTGGCGAGTACCAGTGGCGCGAACCTTTGTAATCAGGCGGCCTGGGAGCGATACCATAGGGAATATCCTTCCCTAAACTTGGTGCGTACTCCCACAGCGGATAGGCCTTGCTGTAGGGCTTGCGCCGGCTTCCCGCGCCGATCAGCACGGGATTGCCGTCGATCGTCACCCAGTGCGGCGCCTCGTCGGCCGCCTTGCGAACCGGCACGGTCCGGCCGCTTGCGGGCGTAAACCATTTAGCGGTAATCGCGACTACCTCGCCTTGCTCGGTTCCGCCGCTGCCGCGCGACAACCACTCGCTATTGGTCATGGTTCCTCCTAAAATTCTGTGACGCTCATCAGCGTCGCGGCGTAGGCAGGCGCATCGTCGGTCCAGCCGAACTCCAGGTCCTGGTAGCCGAAATCCTCCTCGATCAGGCGATCCACCAGCTCCTTCACCCACAGTTTGGCCGGCGCCAGGCCCTCCTCGTCCGCGCTGTGCTTCTGGCTGTCGGCCGTCGCCCGGTTCACCTGCGCGACAAGCGCCGTCGGCGAGACGGAGAACGCGAAGCATACAACCCGCGCCAGCCAGTCGTCGAACACATCCTTCAGCACCGGCCCAGCTACTGGGCGCGCGTCGGGTGGTACTACCAGACCTTATGGCGGACAGTTTTTTTCACACTGATAACCGTATCGCCCATAAACTAGGTCAAAAGATGTACTTGGAGGGTGGACAACCCTCATACCGTTTACCCGACGATTGGACACGGTAATATAGTCATTATCTCTAAGGTACTCACCTCCAATATCAACCCATTTTCCAGATTCGATGTTACTCGGGACTAAAGTCGATCCACACCTCAGTAACCGCGTCCTTACCCCGGGGAGTTTTTTCACTCAACTCTTTCCCGAAATACGTCGTAAGCTCCGCCTCGTCTCCCTCCGAGGCTTTAAGACGCTCCAAAATTTTCAGCAATTTATCCATTCCAGGTCCGTCAAGATCTACGACAACACGATTGCCGTTCGTCTGAGGGATCGTCTGAACACTAAAACTAAGCATTGTTACCTCCAATTCTTCGGGATCCAGAACATATTAAGAACGATTTGTCAACTATCACTCCCGTTCTTCCTCTTCAGGCAGAAATGGAGATAACCGTTGTCCAGGGCGTCTGCTTCCGCCGAAGCCATTTGACGTGACAAGGGGACTATCCTCCGGTAACAACGCAGGAGCCCAAGGGTCTTGCCCTAAAGTTGGATCAGTCCATGACTTGCTAGAACCAAGACGTTTTTGATTGAGGTTAGGTTTTACAGAGTTCTCTGGAACTCTTCCGCTATTACTTTGTCCGTTTACAAAAATATCCCAATGTGGCCAGTGCACTTCGTCTCCGATGTGTTCTAAATACGTAATGCCAATCGCTGGGTTTGTAAGTGTTACTTTTCCATCCAGCTCTCCTTGCGTCCAGGTGTTTGGATCATAGTCCGGCGGTGGTGGAGGCCGCCTGCCAACACTAGCTTGGCTTATAGATTGATCAGACGCATTATCAACCTGGTCTGCATCAACACGGTCACTCGTAGAAATAACGGTATTCGATCCGTTGGATGTTGTTGACTGACGTTCATCATCGCCATCTGTCCATCTTCCGTCGGCGTCGCGGGGCTGGTCAGGGTTGAAGCCTTTGCCTAGCGGCACCGGGCCGGTGGGTGTTTCCATCTCCGGCGTGTCGCCGCCGGGCAGCGGGCCGAGGCCGATCTCGGCCCTGGCCTCGTTGATCGTCTTGATGCCCGCCGCCACGTAGCCCGTGTTGACGCTCATCAGCGTCGCAGGATCGGCGGGCGCGTCGTCCGTCCAGCCGAACTCGAGGTCCTGGTAGCCGAAGTCTTCCTCGATCAGGCGGTCCACCAGCTCCTTCACCCACAGCTTTACCGGCGCCAGGCCCTCCTCGTCCGCGCTCTGCTTCTGGCTGTCGGCCGTCGCCCGGTTCACCTGCGCCACCAAGGCCGTCGGCGAGACCGAGAACGCGAAGCACACCACGCGGGCCAGCCAGTCGTCGAACACGTCCTTCAGTACCGGCTCGCGCGTCGGGTGGTATTCTAACCCCCCGGGAACGAAGCGCGTGTGCCGCCGCCGGTCGAGGTCGCCCGCCAGCAGGCTGTCCCAGTACAGCTGGAACTGCCCGATCTGGTCCGGCGTCCAGTCCGGCGGCACGCCCACCAGCGCCTCCGGCGTGTTGCCTTCCGTGAAGTAGGCAAGCTGGCTCGCCTGCCGCCGCAGCGCGATGTTGACGGTCATCACGATCTGCTCGACAGGCGAGCAGCCGTACAGGCGGTTCGGGCGCGGGTTGCGCGGCAGGTACAGCAGCTCGTCGGTCGTATAATCGACGGCGGGCAGCCCCTTCAGGATCTGCTGGTAGGCGGGATCCGGCGGCAAGGGCGTGCGGCCGCGCGCGTCGATCACGCGCTTGATCAGCGCGCCGTCCATGATCTCGAACGCAAACGGGCTGCCGTCCAGCGTTTTGCGGCGGAACAGGCAGGGTGCGTCCAGCACCAGCATGTCTTCCAGCAGCAGGCGCAGCCAGGTGCTCCAGCCATGCTCGCGGTCGGGGCGGCTGAAGAAGCGCCGCAGCCCCAGGATGCGCGGATCGGCAGGGTCCAGCCGGTACTCGTCGCGCGGGCGGATGGTCCAGCGCAGCCGGGCGACCTGATCCTTGCGGGTCTCGATCACCAAGCGCAGCAGGTCGTAGGTATCGGCCAGCGCGCGCAGGTCGCGGAACCCCAGCGCCTCGTCCTCGCGCGGGCGGCTCCGCAGATTGTAGCCGACCGGATAGTCGAACTGCCGCCCCTCCGCGCTCTGAGCCAAGGGAGGCAAAGGCTGCTCGGGCCCGAAGAAGGTCTCGGGCGTGACGCCGGATACGACATAGCGCAGCCCCTGCGCCACGCGCGCGATCAGGCCGGGCTCCAGCGGCGTGGCTTTACCGTCCGGCATTCAAACGCTCCGTCTCGTGTTTGTAGAAGTCGATCAGGCCTGTGGTCGCCGATTGCAGCATGGCGAAGGCACCCGCACACGCATCGGCATCGTCGTCATGCGCGGCCTCGGGAAAAGCTTCCAGGCTGTCGGCCAGTTCGGCATTCCAGGCGGCGCGCAGGATGCGGATGTTGCCTGCCTCCGCCTGCGCCGAGAACGGGCCGAAGCGCGTGACCTTGTTGCCGCGCTCGCACGATGTCGAGACCGCGTAGCCAGCCAGCCGCCGCGCGAGGTATCTCGCCTGGCTTTTGCCCGCCTGACCGGGGTCCTGCGGCAGTCCAATCCGCACGCAGGTGCCGTCAGCGCTGGCGGTGTTCGCGATGGCGGCCTCCACGCGCGCGGGCGAGCCGCGCAGGCGCACGGCATCCAGCAGGTAATAGGACCCGCTTGCAGGATCGCGTCCCAGCTTGACGCCTACTGTCCAGTCTGGGTCGCGGCCCTCGCCGGCTTCGGTCGCGGCCAGGTCCCAGTACCGTACCACCGTCAGGGCGGCCGGTGCTGCCTCGACCGTCTCGCACCACGAGCGCCGAAACATCAGCCCGGCGGCGGGACGGACCTTCCAGTTGCCTTCCATCAGCCGCAGGCGCTCGACGATCGACAGCGCCATCAGGTTGGCGCGATAACCCGGATCGGCCGCCATCAGGATGGCGTTATCCGCCAGCGTCGCGGGAATGAACGTCGCCGATTTCGGCATGATCGCGGCCCCGTGCGCCGCGACCAGCGCCTCGCGCGTGTCGGCCCAATCCAACGTGTCGCCCACCCGGGCGAACCAGCGGACCTTGCCCGCGCGTTCGGGTATTGGCAGGCCCGTCGCGGCATCGATCCACCACGAGATGAAACCGGCGACCCAGCTATCCGCGTCGGGGTTCGTCGTTGCCCGCACGTAAGGCCGCACGCCGCAGGTCGAACGGTTGCGGCTCAGCATGTAAAAAAACTGGTCGCGGGTGAAATGCGTCAGCTCGTCGAAGCAGATCAGCGGCACCTGCGCCCCCTGCCAATCGTAGACGGTGGTCTCGTGTTCCAGGTGCGCCAGCTTGATACGGCTGCCGTTCGGATGCAGCCACTCCAGCGTGCTGGGCCGCGCGCGCAAGCCCAGGGGCGCGTACAGCTTGCGGCTCTCGTCCCACAGGCCGCCGGGATTGCGGATCTGCGTCGTCGAGCGCCGGAAGAACACCGCCGAGAAATCCGCCTTGCCGATGTGGCGCAGCGGCTCCATCAGCAGGGCGAAAGACTTGCCCCCGCCGGCCGCGCCTCCGTAGATCGCGATGTCCGCCTGCGCCGAGAGGAACGCTTCCTGGGGACCCGGCTGCGGCTTAATCCCGGCCATTGTCGGGCAGGTAGACCGTCGCCGCTTCGCTTGGAATCGGCATTGGCTCGGTCTCCTTGTTCAGGCCGTGAAGTTTCGCCAGCGCGTTCAGGGCCGCCAGCTCGATGCGCAGATCGCCCGCGGCGCAGGCGCGTCCATAAGTCTCGACCAGCTGGCGCGACAGCCAGCGGATGGTGACGTTGCGAGGCGTGATCGGCTGACGCGGCGGCGGCGCGATGTCCGCCAGCGACAGGTCGGACGGGCGTCTCACGGACTCGCGTCGCGCCATAAGCCGCCCCGGTATCGATGTAGAATGCTAGGAGGCAGGGACCGCAAGGCGCCGGGCGTCTCGGTGGACTACTTCATCCTATGACAATGGAAGTACCATATAAATTAGAACAAGTCAAGAACATTGTTGGCCGATTAGGACATTCCGATGCGACCTGGCGAGGCTTACGCCTCGCCCTGCGTTTCACCGATCGGCGCGCCTGCGACGGCTCCTTGCGTTTGCAGCTGGCGCATTGCCGTGTTCAACCCGTTCACCAGGCCGATGAAGTCGGCGAGGTTGACGGCCAGTGTCGTGACGCCGACCGGTTGATCCGACCCGTCCTGCCGGTGGCGGACCGCAAAGAAGTTCAGCTTCACCACGCCGTTGCGAACCTGCATGCCGCTCAACCCGTCGATGAACGTTTCCGGCACGGAGAAGTAATCGACCTTGAGGCCGGTGGCATTCTGTGGGTTCGCGTTATCGTCGGTCATGGTCGCCCTTTTAGAAGAAAACGGCAGGACCTTGCACCAGATCGTGCCGGGTGGCAAGCCGCCATGCATCCCGCGGCCTCGCGAACCAATCTTTCCGAAAGGCGCTCTGGAGCTGTGTCCAACCAGATGAGGCTTTTATGTATTTCCACGATCCCAGACTTCAGTATCCCGTGAAGGTCGAAAAACCCGATGCGCTCTATGCATGGCAATTGCAGCAGGCCATCGGCGGGGTCGGAGGGGAAATCCGTGTTTGCCTGCAGTACTTCTTCCAGGCTTAGGAGGCGCGCGGGCCGACCACGAAGTACCGTGACATGTTGCTGAATACCGCGACCGAGGAAATCGGTCACATCGAGATGCTCGCAACCGCGGTGGCCATGAACCTGGAGGATGCGCCTGTCAGCCTGCAGGAAAGCAGCGCGGCAGCCAGTCCGGTGGTAAACACCGTCATGAGCGGCGAGCGCCCGCGCCACGTTGTCGAGGGCATGCTGCAACGGCACAATCTTTCGGCGGGTCTTGCGGCCATGCCGACCAGCCGCCGAAGCGACCGGCCGGACACTCGCCGTGCGCTTGTTCAATGCCACCAAGGATCCGGGCATGATCGAGATGTGGCGGTTCCTGATCGCCCGCGACACCATGCACCAGCAGCAATGGCTGGCGGTGATCGAGGAAATGGGCGGCCTGAAAGGCGCGCTGCCGATTCCGAACAGCTTCCGGCAGGAGGAAGAAGCGACGGCCTACAGCTATGCCTTCTTCGTCACGAAGGACGGCACCCCGCCGCCCGCCGGCCGGTTTACGCATGGTCCCTCCCTCGACGGCAAGGGCGAGTTCAGCGTAGTCCAGGCAACCCCGATGGGTCAGGAGCCGATACTGGGACCGGCACGCCCGGACTCGGCAGCGCAGCTGGAGCAGATGACCCAGAAGCCGATCACCAACCCCAAGGCCTGATGAGGAAAAGGCAGGTCCAGAACGGGCCTGCCTTCTTGCTCAAGTTTCCGCAGTGGCAAAGTTGGCGAAGCTTTCGCCATCGTGGCGTCGGGCCACGCGGGCGACACTGCCCATGCCGCCGGCAACCGCCTGAAGAACGTTCCGGATCGCCAGCAGGGTTTCCTTGGTGGCCGGCAGGATCGCGCCGTCGTCTGCCGAAACGATGCGCCCGTCGTTCCAGTACAGGTTCCTGCACCGGATCTGGTGTTCCAGCCAGCCATAGCTGTGCCATCCGCTCGTCTCGCTGTAGACCGCCACCCAGTGCAATAACTCCCAATACGCCGCCGACAGGTTGTTGCGGTAATCGTTGTAGGTTTCGAAGGCCCGGTTCAGGCGTTCGTCGCGGGGACCACGATCAAGACGCCGTGCCGCCAGTTCCGCATCCTCGCTGCCGGTGTCGCTCCGCACCCACGACAGCGTGCCGCTGCTGAGTCGCGGACCGCCGATTTCGTTCCACACCGCGTCGTGGCAAAACCGAAACCGACGCGCGGCTTGGCATTGTTCTTCAGTAACGAGCTTGCGCCCTGCCAGAATACCCAGCGGCGTCATCTCGCCCTGCTCCGAGCCGGTTGCCTCGCGCTTCTTGGCCAGAAGCTCCGGCGTACCGCCCAGCTTCTCAGGCTTCTTCTTTCCACACGCGTAATAGCCTGGACGGGCTGTCTTCTTCACGTTGGCCGCCATGTCACATCCCCGTATGTTCACGTTTTGTTCTGGTTTCGATCTAGCGTTTGCCCTGCATTTCTGCAAGGAGAAACACTCACTTCTCTTGCGCTAACCGCCAAACCTGCTCGCATGCGGCATCGAATTCGTCCGCTTCGCATAATGCCAGCTCTTCGGCGCGCCAGGACTGGCCGACTGGGCAGATGGCGCCGTCGGCAATCCGGATCAGGTCCTGGATATAGCCGTAGAACGTGTAAGGCCGGCTGCTTTGCCGTAACCGAAAGGCGAGGCTCTGTCGGATGATCGCCAGAGTAGCCTCCGGAAGTTTGCTGATCATGCCAGATCACGTCCGAAAAGTCAAGATAATGTTAGTTTTAGACTAACTTATATTTTTCTCGCCATCCATACGACGCGCCCCATTACATAAGACTCAGCCTCTCCCGGTTCGCCGATGGTGAGTTCGACCGGCTTGAACATCGGGTTCTGGCTGATCAGGCGCACCGCCGGGGGATCGCTGCGCATGATGCGCTCCACCCATTTGCAGACCATGCCGAACCCATCCCACACAACAAAAACGCCGGGTTGGGAGGGATTGGTCTTCGTACTGTCAACCATCACCGTATCGCCGGCCTCGAGGTAAGGCGACATCGACTGACCTTCGACCTGCATGACCCACAGATCCTCCGGCCGGGCGCGCAAATCCGCGATCAAGGAGGATGGGAAGTAGGAGTACTGCGCTTCTTCCTCGGTAAACGCGTCGGCCGGTCCTCCCATGCCGGGACGAACGGCGGCGATCTTCACCGCCACATAGGTGTCCGGCAGCGATGCTTGCGGAACGCGCTCCGGCTTGCTCCCCTGCGATCTGACCATCGCGCCGTGGCCGCTCAGCAGCCATTCTACTGAAACGCCTAGTACCTCGGCCAGAGCGGTGATCTTGCGCGGATCGGGTTGGGTCTGCCCCGCCTCCCACTGGTGCACCGATACCGGCGTGATCCCGAAATGATCCGCGAGATCCTTCTGCTTCAACTTCCGCACGCCGCGCGCCGCGACAATCCGTTCACCGAATGTTTTCATAAGTGTGAACTAACTAGAGTCTGCAGATAGTCAAGTTTGAATCATGACATGCGTCGATGTGTCAATACTCGTATGATCAAGGAAGAGGGCTCGCGTCTTTCCAACAAAAGCTTAAACCGCTCAAACCAGGGGCGACCAGGCATTTTGAAATGACTGTAGATCTCAAAGCGCGCGCCTCCGCCAAAGCAAGAGCTGCGGCAGAGGAGTTATTGCTTCAGCCGGTAACAGGTACAGGCCCCGAGAAAATCGTGATCCCCCTTTGGCCTGCCGGTACTACGGGCGATGAACCGTTCGAGGTTAAAGTACGCGAACAGCATCGGACCGATGACTGGCCACTCGTTGTTCGACCTGCCATGCCGCCCTACGCCTGTGTCGGAATTCAAAGGCATTAAGGATGATACTGTCAACGACATCGCTCAGCGTTCATGCGGGAATCGGACAAATTGAATGGCGAGGTAAAGCCGCCGAATGTAAAATCCCCGACGTTTGAAGGCGGAACGCAAAGCCAAATCATACGCGACGTTCTTTTCCGCCTCGTGGTCCTCACAACGAC
>CALMVH010000055.1:2237-5773 GCA_937873165.1 uncultured Rhodospirillales bacterium | reverse complement strand
TTTCCACAATATATGTTAATAGGTATTCTCGGAGGAATATGTACATTCTATGTTAAAGGTTACTTAGCCAAGCGCAACTTTATCCATCCACGTATCATAGGAACGTGCGGTTTAGTTTTTTTCAACCTTATGATAGTGCCCTATCTTTATGTACTAAGCGAGAGATTTCTTCCGCCGGAATCGGCCTGTCTCGAATCAACTCTCAATGTTGATATAGGCTCTGAAAACATCCATATTCCACCATACCGGCAAGTTATCCTGAATGTCGATTTTAAACACAACTGGATGAGTACATCATATTACTTATTTATGAACCCAGATCTAAAACAGTTATGCACCAAGACAGAGTATGGGAATATACCATTAAACACGAAGAACTTTGCTATTTATTTTAACGAAAATGAAAACCCTAGCGCGATAAAAGATTTTAGAAGTCAGATTTGCAAAGATAAATCTTCTAGAACGCCTAGTTTATTATGTAATTCATCTGTTTCTGCATCTTTATATTCACCTACATTGGTGTCCATAGATCTATACGCAACTAATAATTATAGGCCAATCTCAAGCTACTCCGGATTTTTAGAAAAGAAGGAGAAGGCCGCTATGTCTGGCATCCCTTTGATCGCCAGCCCAATGGGTGACTTCGATAGCTATCCAGAGGGAGTTTATATAACTCGCACAGCAAAGTATCCAGAGACAACCGGAGATCCCATAACCCTTCGATGCAAGAAAGCCGAACAGCCTGACCAGCTTTCCTGCAATACCACGCGCAAGGTTGCCAATGACTTGCTGGGTTATGTCGAATTTATTACGCAAATGAATGATCTTGGACCGGCTTCCATCGCGGCCGAACAGGCTCTGACCGACTTCGTAACTTTAGCCTCACAGTCAAAGCAAAGCATCAAGTAGCTTCCTCAACTCAACTCAACCCTCTCCCAAGGAGAGGACTAATTATCACGCCACGTCCAGCAGCCGCGCGGCGGCGGCGCGGGCTTCGTCAGTGATGGTGGCGCCGGAGAGCATGCGGGCGATTTCCTCGCGGCGTTCGGTATCGTCCAGTGGCACGATCCGGGTCGTGACCGACTTGCCGGTCACACATTTTTCAACGCGCCACTGCCGGTCGGCGCGCGCCTCGACCTGGGGACTGTGCGTCACGACCAGCACCTGCACGTCCTGCCCCAGGCGCTTCAGCCGTTCGCCGACGGCGTCCGCCGTGGCGCCGCCGATGCCGCTGTCGACCTCGTCGAATACCATCACCGGCGTCGCGGACACGCCCGCCAGCACCACCTTCATCGCCAGCATGAAGCGCGACAACTCGCCGCCCGAGGCCACCTTGTTCAGCGGACCGGGTGCTGCGTTAGGGTTTGTAGCGACCAGGAAGGTCACGCGGTTCCAGCCATGCACCGACCAATCCGGCTCCATCAGCGCCTCGACCTGCGTCACGACCCGGGCGCGATCCAACTTCAACGGCGCCAGTTCCGCCGTCAAGGCCTTGTCCAGCCGCTTGGCGGCTTCCGTCCTGCCTGCCGTCAGCCGAGCTGCGGCCTCCCTGTAAGCGTCCTTTGCAGCCGCGTCCTCCCGCCCCAGCCGCGCCAGGATGTTGTCGCCTTCGGTGAGGCTCCCCAGCTTGCGGCGCAGGTCTTCGTGGAAGGCCGGCAGGTCCGCCAATGCGACCCCATGGCGGCGGGACGCGGCGCGCAAAGCAAACAATCGGTCATCGATCTGTTCAACGGTCGTATTGTCCCGGTCTTCATCGTCGGATACGCGCGAAAGAGCATCGGCGGCTTCCGCCAGTTCCGTGGCAGCCCGCGCCAGCGCTTCCTGCGCCGGGTTCAATGCCTCGCCCGCCTGTGCCGCGACCCGGTCCAGCACCCGCCGCGCATTGTTGATGGCGGTTTCCGCGCCCCGCGCGCCCGAAAGTTCGTTAACGGCTGTGAGAACCGCCTCCGCGATCTTTTCGCGAAACGCGAGCCGCTGCCGTTTCTCCTCCAGGTCGGTATCTTCGCTCGGCCTTGTATTCAGCTCGTCCAGATGACGCACCGCATCAGTGAGGAATGTTTCCTCGGCGGCAACGCGGGCCTGCTCCGCGGCCGCGTTGTTCAGGGCGTCACGGGCGAACTGCCAGGATTCCCACGCGGCCCGCACGGCGCTTGCCTGCGTTTCCAGCCGGCCAAATGCATCCAGGGTATCGCGGTGCGTCTCGCGATCCAGCAGCGCGCCCGTGTCGAACTGGCCGTGAGTTTCCACCAGGCACACCGCCAGTTGCTTGACCAAACTCAGGCTGGAAGCCTGATCGTTGACGAATGCGCGGCTCTTGCCATCCGCGTTCACGACACGGCGCAGGATCAGCGTGTCATCCCGGGGGAAGCCCTGGTCGTCCAGTATGGCCGCAACAGCCTTGTGTCCCGACACGTCGAAGGTCGCCGATACGCTTAACTGCGGCGCCCCCTGCCGCACAAGGCCGGCTTCGCTGCGGTTGCCGAGCGCAAGGCCGAGGGAATCGAGCAGGATGGATTTGCCCGCGCCGGTCTCGCCGGTCAGCGCGTTCAGCCCCGCGCCGAAGGCAAGGTCAAGCCGTTCGATCAGGACGACGTCGCGTATCGAAAGACCGGAGAGCATCAGCGTAATCTAGGCATCTCGGCCGTTCTGCCAAGCATCAGGTGCCCTTGTTTTTCGGCTCCGTCACCAGGGCATAGGCCTGGCTGTACCACTGGCTGTCAGGGTAGTTATATCCTAGGACCGCGGCGTTTCGCTTCGCCTCGCCATCCAAACCCAGCGCCTTGTAGCATTCCACCAGCCGCAGCAGCGCTTCCGGCGTCTGCGTCGTTGTCTGGTACTGCTCCACGACATCGCGGAAGCGGTTGATGGCAGCGATGTACATGAAATGGTCTTCATAGAACCGGCCTACGACCATATCCTTTGCAGCCAGGCGGTCCTTGGCAAGGTTGATCTTGTTCTGCGCGTCCTTTGCATATGCCGTATCGGGGAACCGGCGCACCAGGTCCTGGAAGGTCGACAAGGCCGACAGCGTGTTGGTCTGGTCGCGGCGCACATCGGTTATCTGCTCAAAATAGCAGAGCGCCTTCAGGTAGTAGGCGTAGGCGATATCCTTGTTGCCCGGATGCAACTGGATGAACCGGTCCAGGTCGCCGATCGCATCGTCGTAGTGGAGACCCGAATACTGCGAGTAGGCCGCCATGAGTTCGGCCTGCGTCGCCCATTGCGAATAGGGATGCTGCCGCTCTACCTCGTCGAACAGGTCGGCGGCCTTTTTGTAGTTTTCCCCGTGCAGCTGGTCGAACGCGTCGTTATACAGATTGCCGACCGGCTGATCGACCTGCTTCAGCGAGGTATCGCTGTCCGCGCAAGCTGCCAGCGCCAGCAGGCCGGAAAAAGCGAAGGGCAGGAAAAGCCTAATGCGCATGCGTCGAGTCCGGGGTTCAGGAACCGCGAGTGGTACTAGACACCGCGCCATGCGGCAATAAAAAACCGGCTCACGAATGAGCCGGTTGACGAGTTGCGGCTCCGGGTATCCC
>CALMVH010000055.1:1645-2227 GCA_937873165.1 uncultured Rhodospirillales bacterium | reverse complement strand
GGGTATCCCTTGGTCCGCTTCCGCCTTTACTTATCGTGGCGGTGTATGCCGGGACTAAGCCACAAAGCCGCCGCACTCGATAGACGGGAAATTACACGCTGCCTCTGATTATAAGGCGTTGTGGTTTTCCGGCATCACTTCTGCTTCGCCGGATCGGCTCAGCGCCCGCCAACCAATATCGCGGCGGCAATATCCATCTTGCCACTCCAAGGCGTCTACCGCGCGGTATGCATTGGCCTGGGCCTGTCGCAGGTCAGGTGCGGTCGCGGTGACGGCGAGGACCCGGCCGCCATTCGACACGAGGGTGCCCGCCGCATCGCGTTTCGTACCGGCATGAAGCACCGTTACGCCTTCCACCGCATCGGCAGCCTGAAGCGATCCGATCGCTGAACCCGTGGTGTAAGTGCCAGGGTAACCTTTCGCCGACACGATCACCGTCAAGGCGGCGTGGTCGGCCAAGACGGGCCGCAGGGTTCCCATGTCGCCCCCGGCGCATGCCATCAGCAGGGGCAGCAGGTCGCAGTCCAACCGTGCCATCAGCACCTCGCATTCGGGGTCGCCGAAGCGGACGTTGTATTCGAT
>CALMVH010000055.1:0-1635 GCA_937873165.1 uncultured Rhodospirillales bacterium | reverse complement strand
GGTAGGGTTCGTTCGCCACGATCATCACGCCGGCGAACAGCACGCCAAGGAATGGGGTCTGATCGCCGGCCATAGCTTTGACCGTTGGATCGACGATGCGGCGCATGATCTTCTCCTCGATTTCAGCGGTCATGACGGGTGCCGGCGAGTACGCGCCCATGCCGCCCGTGTTCGGCCCCTTGTCGCCATCATAGGCGGCCTTGTGGTCTTGCGCCGATCCGAACGGTATCGCGCGCTTGCCATCCACCAGCGCGAAGAAGCTGGCTTCTTCTCCATCGAGGAACTGCTCGATCACCAGCCGCTCGCCCGCATCGCCGAATTTATCGCCAGTCAAGGCCTCGTCGATGGCCGCTTCGGCTTCGGCGATCGTCCGCGCGATGGTCACGCCCTTGCCCGATGCCAGCCCGTCGGCCTTGATCACGACTGGTAATGGCTGGGTTCGGGCGTAATCCTTGGCGGAGTCGGGATCGGCGAAGATCTGCGCGGCGGCAGTCGGGATGCCATGCCGTTCGCACAGTTCCTTGGTGAAGGCATTGGATGATTCCAGCCGGGCGGCGACGCGCGTCGGGCCAAACGCCAGGATGCCGCGCTTCGTCAGCGCATCGACCAGCCCCAAGGCCAGCGGCACTTCCGGCCCGACGATCACGAAATCTATGCCGGTGTTGTCGGCAAAAGCGACCAGCCGTTCGGTCTCGGTCACGGGAATCGCAGCAAGTTCAGCCTTGTCTTCCATTCCCGGATTGCCCGGCGCGGCATATATCTTGGTGCAGAACGGAGATTTTGCGACGGCTTCCACCAGCGCATGTTCGCGCGCGCCGGACCCGACGATCAGGATGTTCATGCGTCCGTCTCCACTCTGGTGTAAGCCGGGTTCTACCATGCGGGATTTGATACGCAACGCTTGAAAGGCCTCGCCCGTGACGACCCTGTTCGACTATGTGCCCCCCGAGAAACCCGCTGCAGGCAACTTGCCGCCCTATAGCGTTGCCGAACTGAGCCAGGCGCTGAAGCGGACGGTGGAAAACGCTTTCGGGCTGGTGCGGGTGCGGGGCGAGGTGGCACAGCCGAAATATGCGAACACCGGCCACCTTTATTTTTCGCTGAAGGACGATAGCGCGCTGCTGGAAGCGGTCGCGTGGCGCTCGACCATGAGCAAGGTCCAGCTTCAGGTCGAGCATGGCATGGACGTAATCTGCACAGGCCGCCTGACCACCTATGCCGGGCGATCGAAATACCAGCTGGTGGTGGAGTCGATCGAGCTTGCCGGCGAGGGCGCGCTGCTGAAGCTGCTGGAGGACCGCAAGCGGCGGCTGGCGGCGGAAGGCCTGTTCGAGGCCTCGCGCAAGCGGGCCATCCCCCATATCCCGGAAAGCATCGGCGTTATTACCTCGCCCTCCGGAGCCGTTATCCACGATATCCTCCACCGGCTGGCGGACCGCTTCCCGCGCCGGGTAATGGTGTGGCCAGTGGCGGTGCAGGGGCCGGGCGCTGCCGACCAGATCGCCGCCGCCATACAGGGCTTCAACCGCATGGCCCAGCACGGCGACCTGCCGCGCCCCTCGGTGCTGATCGTAGCACGGGGCGGCGGCAGCCTGGAAGATTTGATGCCGTTCAACGAGGAGGTGGTGGTGAGGG
>CALMVH010000054.1:1723-8290 GCA_937873165.1 uncultured Rhodospirillales bacterium | reverse complement strand
AGATTATAGCGTAGAAAAGGCGAGAATTGTTGAATTTATAAATATAGTTACAAATTCTATACCAGTTTTTCTGGAGATAGCACCTCTTCTAGAAGGACGCGAACGTGATTTAATTTCAGAAAGGCGATCCGACGGATATATTTGTCTAACCGTAACTGGACTTCTTATAATGGCTCGTATCGCATATGACTTATTTACGCATCCTAAAATCTATCCTAACTGGCAAGATTATGCTAGGCGCTTGGGGACTGATATTGATTGGCGTAGGACTTCACTCATCTGGCAAAATACGATCATAGTAAGTGGGAAATCGGTCACAAATCGCGGTCCAGTAAACAAGGCTGTTGAATTGGTACGCGCTAAGATTGGAATGCAAAAGCTAGCACCGGTATCCGCCTCGCTGTTTGACTCCAATGATCGTGAACTCGAAGAAATGGTTGCGGAGTAGTCTTTCTCTGTATGCGATAGGTATCACTCTGTGCCTATCGCGTACATATCATTTTCGTTGCCCAGGCCCTCGCCAGCCGCAGAGGCTTCACCGCATCGGGCGACGCCAGCATGGGATCGAACGGATCGTGGTGCGTTTTCCTCAGCCGGCGCAACGTCGTTCCCGCCAGAACTGCGGGCAGGTAGGCCGCGATCAAGGACCGCGGAATACGCTTCGGCGCGGCGTGCAGCAGGCGCTCGGCCTCGATTGCCATCAGGTACGTCACGACTTCCAGGCTTGAGTTCCCGCGCTCCAGCGGCTTTGCGGCATCCACGCCCATCTGCCTCAACAAATCCGCCGGCAGGTACAGCCGGTTTTGCGTGGCGTGGAAAGGGATGGCGCGCAGCAATCCCGTCAAGGCCGTGCCTTCGCCCAGATCATCGGCCGCATGCAACAGGGCTTCGTCCGTGGCGCCCAGCAGCCGCGCCGCCATCTGCATCAGCGCCCCGCCCGTCGCGCGGGTATAATCGATCAGGCTGCTGCTGGTCGGCGGCCCAGAGTCCTCCAGATCCAGTTCCCTTGCGTCGATCAGCTGCATGATTAGTTCGGCAGGCACGCTGCCGGGCAGGACTCCGGCCAGCGCGGTCAAGACCTGATGCTCCCTGACCTGGCCCCGGTACAGCTCGTCTATCGCGTCACGCCACCATTGCAGGCGGATTCGGCCCATCATCGGCTCACGCACGACCTCACGGGTTTTCGCGACCTCGTAGTTCAGGGCGTAGAGCGCGAACAGTGCCTCGCGCCGCTCGGCGGGCGCGAACAGGCAGGTCAGGAACCGGTCGGGATCGTGCGCGCGCACCTGTGTGGCGCAATATGAGAGTTCGCTTGTCACTTCCCGGCTTTTCATGCGTTAGGCATGCGAGTAGTAGCCACCTTGTCTTATCAAAATCTGAAAGGGACCCTTCATGGCGTTCGAACTTCCTCCGTTGCCGTATTCCAAGGATGCGCTGCAGCCCCATATGTCGGCAGAGACACTGGAATTCCACCACGACAAGCATCATCAGGCCTATGTCGATGCCCTGAACAAGCTGGTTCCGGGATCGTCGCTGGATGGCAAGAGCCTCGACGAGATCGTTATGGAAAGCGCCGGCAAGGCCGATCTGGCGTCGATTTTCAATAATGCCGGGCAGCACTGGAACCATACCAATTTCTGGAAATGGATGAAGCCGAACGCCGGCAGCGCCATTCCGTCCGAAGTGGAAAAGCACATTGTCGGCAGCTTCGGCAGCGTGGACAAGTTCAAGGAAGATTTCGTGCAGGGCGGCGTTGGCCAGTTCGGCAGCGGCTGGGTATGGCTGGTCAGCGACGGCAAGACCCTGGAAATCATGAAGACACCCAACGGTGACAATCCCCTGGCGCATGGCAAGCACGCCCTGCTGGGCTGCGACGTGTGGGAGCATTCCTACTACATCGACTATCGCAACAAGCGTGCGGATTACCTGAAGGCGTTCATAAACAACCTGGTGAACTGGGAGTACGTCGCGGAACTGCTGTCGAAGCACTGAGTATATGGTTCCCTCTCCCGCATTGCGGGAGAGGGCTAGGGCGAGGGAACCGATCCGGTCTATAATCCCTGATCATGGACCAGCCTAAGATACCCTCCGTCGCCCAAGGCGAAATCATTGCCTACCGGTTGTTCGAGGCCGCTTACGAAATCGATCTCGCCCAGGCGGAGGAGATCTGGCAAATGCAGCGCGGCGCCAGCAGCGCCCGCAAGCGCCTGAGCGCGACGCCGGCCAAGGCGGTCGATTACGATGTGCCGCCCATGGAGTTTTCTCTACAGCCGATATGGCTGACCGTCGAGGGCACGGCGTACGAGGCGACGATTACGGCGCGATTGTACGATTTCGGCGTGATCAGCTTGGCGCTGGGCATCGCGGTGGCCGGGCAGTCCTGGGACGCGTTTTCCCGCCTGTTGAACACCCTTGATGCGACGCTCGGCCCTGGGGCGGGGCACGAGATCTGGACCGGGTCGATCAACGAGCTGCGCACCCTGTTCGCCGATGCGCTGATGCGGCCCACGCCCAACATGCTGGACGAGGACTACATCGTAGGCCGGGTACGCGCCTTTGACAGGCCCATGACCGCGCAGGAAATCCAGCACGACCTGGACCTTGTGCCGCTGTTGTCGGGCGATACGCTGCCCTTGTCGAAAGATGCGCGCGACGACCTGCTGCGGAAACGGTTCTCGTACTACCTCGACGATTTTGTGGTGCTGACATGGGACCGCGCTTTTATCTTCGAGCCGCGCGGCGATTCGGACGTGATGGACGTGCTGGAGGTCGCCAATGCCCAGCTTTTGGAGATGCGGTACTACGACGAGCTGCTGGATGCCGAGCTGCCGCGCATGTACCAATTGGTGGCGGCCACGCGCCGCACTGGCAACCTGCTGTTCCCGCGCCGCCTGTCCCGCCTGGCCCGCCGTCTGTATACGCTGGTGGCGGAGGTCACGGAGCTGACCGAGAAGGTGGATAACGCCCTGCAGGTGACCGAGGACGTGTACCTCGCCCGCCTTTACACCGCCGCGCTCGACCTGTTTCGCGTCCGCCTCGTCAGCGCCGCCGTGGACCGCAAGCTGGCAATCATCCGCGATACCTACGCCGCTCTGTACGACGAGGCCTCAGGCAGCCGCACCGCGTTGATGGAGTTGATGATAGTGCTGCTGATCGTGATCGAAATCGTGCTGGCGGTTGTGCATCGGGTATAACTGTTGATCTTTGTTCTTGATTAGCATAGATCATGCGCATGTCTAATGTGCACCCTCGGCCAACTCGGAAACCTCGCCCAACAAATCTATCGCTCGACGGCGCGTTACTGGACGAAGCGAAAGGCTTAAACATCAATGTCTCGCAAGCCTGCGAAGCCGGATTGATTCAGCAGATCAGGGCTTGCAAATCCAGGAAGTGGCTTGAGGACAATCATGAGGCATTCGAAGAGTCGAACGCGTACGTCGAGAAGTTCGGACTGCCCCTGGAAAAATACAAACAGTTCTGATGCAACGCTTCGACGTTTTCCGGACAGCCGAAGGTAACTGCCTGCTCAACTTGCAGTCTGAGCTTTTGAGCGAACTGGCTACTGCCGTAGTTGCTCCGCTCGTGCCGCTCGAAATGGTCCAAACACCCGTGACGCGGCTCAATCCTGTTCTTCTCGTGGGTGAGACTTCCTACGTCCTCCGGACACAGTTTATGAGCGCGGTGCCTAAATCGGTTCTAAAGACAAATCTCGGATCGCTGGCGAACATGCATGGTGAGATCGTAACTGCCCTCGACCTGCTGTTCGAGGGTTTCTAGAGCCACAGCGCCACCGCGACCTTGCGGCTTTCCGACAGCAGCACGTTGTAGGTGCGGCAGGCCGCGCCGGTGTCCATCGCGTCTATGGAAAGGCCCAGCGCCTTCAGGTCGGCGCGCAATTGTGACGGGACCAGCATGCCGCCGGGGCAGCCGAACAGCATGACTTCCACTGGCGGGTCTTCGTGCGCGATGGCGTCGAAGTCGGCGGCGCTCAGCTTCGCCAGCGGCGGCGCCGTCCACAGGATAACCCGGTCCGGCAACACGAACACCGGCTGCCGGTAAGCCTCGTTGCCGATCAGGAAGCCGCCGGAGCCGTAGCTTTGGATAACCTTGGCGTCGACGGAGATTTGAGGTGTGATATCCACGTCTATCCTGCAACCGGCGAGGCTGGCGCAAGGGCACTTTTGCGCAGCCGGCCTTCGCCCAAATAGAGCAGGATGGGAGCGGCGATAAAGATCGAGGAAGTGGTGCTGACCACGATGCCGAACAACATCACGATCGCGAACTCGCGCAGGTCCTGGCTGGCGATCAACGCCAGGGGCAACGCCGACAGGAACGTCGCGGTCGAGACACCCAGCGTACGATTCAGCGTTTCGTTGATCGACTGGTCGATCAACTGACGCAGCGGCATTGATTTGTACTTGCGCAGGTTCTCGCGCATGCGGTCGTATACCACGACCTTGTCGTTGATCGAGTAACCCATGATGGTCAGGATCGCGGCGATGCTGACCAGGTCGAACTGCAACTGCGTTATGGCGAAAAAGCCGATTGTCTTGGTCACGTCTAGGATCAGCGTTACAACCGCGCCAACGCCGAATTCCCATTCGAAACGGAACCAGATGTAGATCAGCATGGCGGCCAGCGCGAGGCCGAGCGCGGTAATGCCTTGCGTGAACAATTCATCGCTAACGGTGGCGCCCACAGCCTCGACGCGGCGAATCTCGCTGCCCGGAAACGCCTGGGCAAGGTCCGTCTTGACCTTCTCCACGCCGACCTGCTGCGCATCGACGCCGCCTTGCTGGCGCTGCAGGCGGATCAGCACCTCGTCCGGAGCGCCAAACTGCTGCAACTGCACGGGCCCGACGTTTTGCGTCTCGATCGACCGGCGCAGGGCATCGAAGTCTGCGGGGCCTTGCGTCTTCAGCTCGATCATGATGCCCCCCTTGAAGTCGACGCCGTAGTTCAGGCCGGGATGGAAGAACAGCACCACGGACGCGATGCTAAGGACGGCGGACGTGATCAGGCCCGCCAGCCGGCCCCTCATGAACTGGATGCGGGTGTTATCGGGAACGAGGCGGAACAGCGGCATGGTCGGCTTTCAGGCGCGTACGTAGGCGGCAAGGGTCTTTGGCTTGGTGCGGCGCAGCCACGACACCATCATCCAGCGCACAAATATCATGGCAGTGAACAGCGAAACCATGATGCCGAAACTGATGGTCACGGCAAAGCCCTTGACCACGCCCGCGCCGAAGGCGAACAGGATGCCCATCTTGATCAAGGTTGTCAGGTTGGCGTCCAGCACCGTTCCAAAGGCGCGATGAAAGCCAGATTCCAACGCCTGGAACGGAGCCCGTCCCGCCTTGGTCTCCTCGCGAATGCGTTCGTTGACGAGGATATTGGCATCCACCGACATGCCGACGCTCAGCAGCAGGCCGGCGATGCCGGGCAGGGTCAGCGTCGCCTGGATAAACGACAACAAGGCGATAGTAATGATCATGTTGAAAATCAGCGCAATGTCGGCGAATAGACCGAACAAGCCGTACGCCGCGACCATGTAGAGCCCAACCAGCGTCAGGCCGATAACCGCGGCCAGCACGCCCGCGTGGATCGAGTCCGCGCCGAGGTCGGGGCCGACGCTGCGCTCCTCGATGATCTTCAGGGGCGCGGGCAAGGCGCCGGCGCGCAGAAGTACCGCCAGATTGCTGGCCGTCTGCGCCGTGTAGTTACCGGTAATTTGCCCCCGCCCGCCGGTGATCGGCTCGCGGATCACCGGGGCGCTGATCACCTTCCCATCCAGAACGATGGCGAACGGCTTGCCGACATTGGCGCTGGTCGTGCTGGCGAACTTGCGCGAGCCGGCGCTATTGAACTCGAACGAGACAGCCCATTGGTTGCTTTGCGCATCGTTGACCGAGCGGGCATCCGTCAGGTCGCCGCCGGAAACCTCGATCTTCTTGCGCACGGCATACAGGCGGATCGGCTTGCCCGCGGCATCTTTTTGGTCGTCGGGCAGCAGGTCGTCGTCCGAGGGTACGTGGCCGCTTGCGGGATCGGCCGTATCGTCCAGCAGCTGGAAGTTCATCTTGGCGGTGGTGCCGAGAATAGTCTTGATCCGATCCGGATCATCGACGCCCGGAAGCTGAACGAGGATCCGGTCATCTCCCTGCCGCGCGATCTGAGGTTCGGACACACCCAGCTGGTCGATGCGGCGGCGTACAATCTCGATTGACTGTTCCAAGGCTTGATTGGCGCGGGCCTTCAAGGCCGCCGGAGTCATGATGGCGTCAATGCCGCTGTTATTCGCCTGCGGCGTAATCGTGAAAGCGGGACTGGCGCCAGTCATTCCCTCCACCTTCTTCAGCGAGTCGAGTGCGGCCTGCATTTGCGCCGGATCCCGCAGGGCGATGTGGATGGCCTCGCCCTTGGCGTCCAGGCTGGTGAAACCGATCTTGTCGGTGCGGAGCTGGGTGCGCACGGCATCGAGAGAGCCCTGCAGCTGTTCCTTGCGCATCGCATCGATGTCGATCTGCAGCAGCAGGTAGGCCCCGCCCTTCAAGTCCAGCCCTAGAT
>CALMVH010000054.1:0-1713 GCA_937873165.1 uncultured Rhodospirillales bacterium | reverse complement strand
AGATTGATCTGGCGGTGCGGCACCCATGCCGGCAAGCGTGATAGCTGATCCTTTGTAAACAAGTTTGGCATCGCGAACAGGATGCCGAACAGGCAGACCGCGACGATGCCCGCGATCCGGGACCGTGAAAAATACATCAGGAGGCTTTGTTAATGGTCTTCGGCGGTGTGGCCTCGGGGATCTTATAGAGCGACGTGACAGTGGAGCGCACGGTGCGCACCCGTACGTCCGGCGCGATTTCGACGATCACCTCGTCGTCATTGACGATACGAAATACCGTACCGATCAGCCCACCCGAGGTGACGACTTCATCTCCCTTCTTCAGGCTGTCCAGCATGGCTTTCTGTTGCTTCAGTTTTGTCTGCTGTGGGCGCAGCAGCAGGAAATAGAATACGATGAAGATCAAGGCAAACGGCAGGATCTGCATCAAAATATCGGTGTTGGGCGACACCGCCTGGGCTGTGCCCTGCGCAAAAACTGGCGTGATGAACATGACTCACCTGAAGCGAACGGATGGCGGACTATTGTCTTTGCCGGCGCGGCTTGGCAAGTGAAACAATCATATGAACGACCTCGCCCCCATTTTGACCCGCATCGCCGAGGCGCTGGAGCGCCTGGCGCCTCCACCCCGTTTCACAGCCGCCGACCTTGCGGGGGCGGATGCCTATCTGTGGGATGGGCCGGCCGAACGCGCCTGGCCCATAGGAACGGTGGATCACGTTCCACTCGGCATGCTGAAGGGGATAGACCGGCAAATCGACACGCTGCTGCGAAATACACAAGCCTTTGCGCAGGGGCGGTCCGCGAACAACGCGCTGTTGTGGGGGGCCAAAGGCACCGGCAAAAGCTCGTTGGTCAAGGCTGCGCACGCCGAGATCAACGGAGCCAGCCCCGGATCGGTGGCGCTGGTGGAGGTACCACGCGAGGACATCGCCACCCTGCCCCGCCTGCTGCCTGTGCTGGCAGACAGCCCACGGCGCTTCATCCTGTTCCTCGACGACTTGTCCTTCGATGGCGACGACCGGCAATACAAGTCGCTGAAAGCCGTGCTGGACGGCGGCCTGCGCGGACGGCCCGGCAACGTTCTGGTCTACGCGACCTCAAACCGCCGCCACCTGATGCCACGCGACATGATCGAGAACGAACGCTCTACCGCCATCAACCCGGCGGAGGCGGTGGAGGAGAAAGTCTCGCTGTCGGATCGCTTCGGCTTGTGGCTCGGGTTCCACAACATGGACCAGGACACGTATCTCGCGGTGGTCGATGCCTATGCGCAGGCTGCAGCAGTTACCATCCCGCAAGATGAACTGCATCGGCAAGCCAACGAATGGTCGATCACGCGCGGCGCGCGCTCCGGCCGCGTGGCATGGCAGTTCGTGCAAGGCTCGTCCATCAACTAAGCTTTCCCGTCGGGTCGACGGCATCCTTGCCATGGCGCAGTTCGAAATGCAGTTGCGGGCTGTCGATGGTGCCGGTCTGCCCGACCGCGCCGATGCCCTGCCCGGCTTTGACCGCATCGCCTTTCTTGACGCTCATGCTGGCGAGGTGCGCATAGGCCGTGACCCAGCCATTGGCATGCCGGATCAGGATTAAATTGCCGAAACCCTTCAGCTCGTTGCCTGCATAGGCAATTGTGCCCGCCTGCGCCGCCACGACCGGCGTACCTTCGGGGGCGGCGATGTTGATGCCGTCATTGTGCAAGCCCCCCGGCTT
>CALMVH010000053.1 GCA_937873165.1 uncultured Rhodospirillales bacterium | reverse complement strand
CGAGTACCCTAAGGGAGACTCGGTTATCCTGCATCGTTCACACAGGGTTATCCACAGATCAGGTGGATAGTTGTCAAATGGCGGAAATGTGCCGATCTTAAGGAACCCTTCATAACGGTTAACGTGAAACAGAATCGTATTTCCCTCAATGACGGCGTCGAAACCATCAAGGGTTTCGTGCATACGCTGCCCAACGCGCCCGGCGTCTACCGCATGCTGGATGCCGAGGGCGAGGCGATCTATGTCGGCAAGGCCAAGAGCCTTGCCAAGCGTGTCGCGAACTACACCCTGCCGGCCCGGCTGCCGATGCGGCTGCAGCGAATGGTTTCCGAAACCAAATCCATGCTGTTCGTCCGTACGCATACCGAGGTCGAGGCGCTGCTGCTTGAATCGAACCTGATCAAGCGGCTGCGCCCCCGCTACAATGTGCTGCTGCGCGACGACAAGTCGTTTCCGTTCATCGAACTGACGATTGGCCACGATTTCCCGCGCCTGAACAAGCATCGCGGCGGCCGTGCGCCGAACGCCGCCTATTTCGGCCCTTTTGCCTCGGCAGGCGCCGTTGATCGCACGATCCAGGCGCTGCAACGCGCCTTTATGATCCGCAGTTGCGCCGATACGATCTTTGCGTCCCGGTCGCGCCCGTGCCTACAGTACCAGATCAAGCGCTGCACCGCGCCGTGCGTCCGCTACGTGACGGACGACGCCTATGCGGCGCAGGTCGCGGAAGCCCGCGCGTTCCTCGAAGGCAAAAGCCGCGACGTGCAGGATCATTTCCGCGTGGCGATGGAGCAGGCGGCCGACGCGATGGATTTCGAAGGCGCCGCCGGTTACCGCGACCGCATCCGCGCCTTGACCGCCATCCAGGGCCGGCAGGACATCAACGTCGAGGGCATCGACGAGGCCGACGTGATCGCGGCTTATGCCGATGGCGGCCACACGGCCATCGAAGTGTTCTTTTTCCGCGCCGGGCGCAACTACGGCAACCGCACCTATTTTCCGGCGCATGACAGCAACCTGGAACCGGCCGAGGTGCTGCAGGCCTTCCTGCCGCAGTTCTACGACGACAAGCTGCCGCCCTCGTGCATCTTCCTCAGCCACGATCTGGAAGAGCAGGACCTGATCGCCGAAGCCCTGTCGGTCAGGGCGGAGCGGAAGATCGCCGTGACGTCGCCCAAGCGCGGCGACAAGAAGCGGCTGGTCGATATGAGCCTGAACAATGCCCGAGAGGCGATCCAGCGCCGGCTGGCGGAGACGGCGACGCAGGGCAAGCTGCTGGCCGACCTTGCCGGCGTGTTCGGCCTGCCCGCGCCCCCGAAGCGGATCGAGGTGTACGACAACAGCCACATCGGCGGCACCAACGCCGTGGGCGGCATGATCGTGGCGGGGCCCGAAGGGTTCCGCAAAACGGCCTACCGCAAGTTCAACATCAAATCCGACCTGTCGCCGGGCGACGATTTCGGCATGATGCGCGAAATGCTGGAACGCCGCTTTGCCCGCGCGCTGAAGGAAGATCCCGACCGCAAGGGCGAAACCTGGCCCGACCTGCTGCTGATCGATGGCGGTGCCGGCCAGTTGTCATCGGTGCTGGAGGTCATGACGGGCCTGGGACTCGAAGCCATTCCCGTTGTCGGCGTCGCGAAGGGTCCGGAGCGCGATGCGGGGCGCGAGCGGTTTTTCATGGCGGGGCGCGATCCGTTCACCCTGCCGCCGCGCGATCCGGTGATGTTCTTCCTGCAGCGCCTTCGCGACGAAGCGCACCGCTTCGCCATCGGCACGCACCGCGCCAAACGCGCCAAGGCGCTGGTCGCCTCGCCCCTGGACGAGGTGGGCGGCATCGGGCCAAACCGCAAGCGCGCGCTCCTGCATCATTTCGGATCGGCGCAGGCTGTGTCGCGCGCGGGGCTGACGGACCTTTCAGGCGTCGAGGGCATTAGCAAGGCCGTGGCGCAAAAGATCTACGACCATTTCCACGGAGGAAACGCGTGACCCAATCCCATCCCAACGCGGTGCGTACGCGCGATCTCGACATCGCGTACTACGAAGGCGGACCGGCTACAGGGCCAGTCGTGTTCCTGTTGCACGGCTGGCCGGATGGTCCGCAGACCTGGTTTGGCGTGTTGCCCTTCCTATGGGAAGCCGGGTTCCGCACGGTCACGCCTTACCTGCGTGGCTTCGGACAGACCCGGTTTACCTCGCCGCACGCGCCGCGCTCGGGGCAGCCGGTTGCCCTGGCGGCGGACCTGATTGCGCTAGCCGACGCGTTGCGGGTGCAACAATTCGTGATCGCGGGCCACGACTGGGGCGCTCAAACCGCTTATGCCACGGCCGCGCTGTACCCGGGTCGCCTGACCTCGCTCGCGGCGCTCGCCGTGCCGTTCGAGCCAGGCGGCAAGCCGAAAACGCCACCGGTCTTTGAACAGCCGAACAAGTGGTATCAGTGGTTCATGAACACGAAGAACGGTCCGGAAGCCGTTGCCTCCGATCCCATCGCCTTTGCGCGCATGCAATGGGACATGTGGAGCCCGAAAGGCTGGTACACGCAGGAGGAGTTCGATCTGGCGGCCACTGCCTTCACCAACCCCGACTGGCTGGCCATCACCCTGCATTCCTACCGCGTGCGCTGGGGCACCGCGAAGCCGTACCTGAAGTACACGTCCCTGCAACGGCGCATGGATGCGGCCCGGACACTGTCAGTGCCGACCTTGCAGATCGATGGGCAGGCGGATACCTGTACCGACATACGCATGACGGAGGGCCAGGAGGCCTACTTCACCGGCCCGTTCCGGAAACGCGTGCTGGCGGAGGTGGGTCACTTCCTGCCGCGCGAGGCGCCGGAGGCGGTCGCCAACGAACTGATCGCGCATTTCGCGACGGTCAGGGATCAACCGGCGGCTTCTGCGGCACGTCGATGATTGCCGATCCCGCCGGACATTCATCGCGATGCAGAACCTCCACCACCCGGTAGGGCGGCAGGTCGGGGTGGAAAATGTCCACGTACAGGATCGCGTCGGGATCCCACCGCACGTAGCAGATCGTATCCGACTGCGCCCTGGCCTGCTGCAGTTCGGGATTGATGGTCTTGCGTCGGGCAATCATCCGCTCGAAGCTGATCGGATGCGGCGTCAAATGCGCGAAGCCGGTCAAGAAGCCCACGAACAGGGCCGACCCCATCAAGGTTGCATAAAAACCGGCGCTCAAGCCCTCGCTATAGGCATCGTGCCGGTGCGCAAGATGTTTCAGCAGGCATAGATCGGCCAGGATCAGCGAGATCTCGACAAAGCTGAAGTAGCGCAGCTCGATCGATCCAGGGAAGCATGACACCACAGCCACCAGGATCGCGAACGATCCCATTTCGGCTTTCTGCAGGCGTGACAGGTGCACGCGGCGCAGACACAGGATCAGCGTCACAACCGTTACGAACAGCAGGATTTCGGACGATCCGCCCATATGGTAGCCCAGCTTGCCTTCGGCTTCGCCCTGGTCCAGCGAGTAACCGCGCTTGTGCTCGTCAAGCGCATCCAGCTCCATCTGCGACAGCAGGTAGCGCACCGGCCGGGGAGCCTTGCCGGTAGACGGGCTGGGCGAAAAATAGGCTTTCTCCGGCCCCTCCCAATCGAGTGCCGCGAATGCCATGGGGTAAATTGGATTGCCGTAGACAATCAGATTTTTCAACGGAGCGGCAAAGGCGACCGGTGCCAGGACGGCGATCACCAGCAGGACTCTCAACCGTTCCGCCTTCCACCCGGCCATCAGCAGCAGGCCGTAAAGGCCGAGCGAGAGGCCTCCCAGCACATAGTATTGTTCCTTGGCGTTCACCGCGACGCCCAGCGCCAGCAGCGAAATGATCAGGTGCGCCTTGCGATGCCGTTCGCCGGGTTGCAGCGTCTTGAACGCGGCGGCAAGGTGGAGCGCGAAAAATGCATTTGTCCACAGGTCGACATAGGCGGCGTTCAGCGCTGTGTGCAGCGTCGGAACGGCGATAAAGATCATCACGGGCCATAGAAGCCCGATGCGAAATGCGCACCGCACGTAGACTGCGAAACCAGCCATTGCCAGTGGCGTGACAAGCGCCGCCGCCTTCGGCGTGCCGAACAGCCGCCACAGGCCACCCTGCACGATATCGATCAGGGCGGGAAACCCGTTGTAGCGGAATTGCAGCCCGGATTGCAGCACCAGGTCGCGGCTGGTCAGGATACCCGTCCGCAGGGCGGCGTAGGGCAGGTGGTATTCCAAGGCATCCCAGCTTTGATCAAAGCCCAGAAAGGCGAACACCGCCAGCGTCAGGAGAACCGCGCCGCCGATGCCATCAACAATCAGTAGCTGTGTGCGGGAAGAAAGGCGCATTGAAGTCACGGCGTTGTCAGTGGAAAGCCCGGCACTCTGCCTGAAATCGCCGGTCCCGCGAAGGCCTTCCGATCCGCGCCGGGGTCGCGTATAAGGCAAAATCATGTCTTTCAAGCAATCCCTGCCCAACGCCCTGACAGCGGCGCGCATCGCGCTGATCCCGCTTCTATGCCTGCTGGTGTTCGTGCCCGGCCATGTGGCGGCGTGGGGAGCGTTTGGATTTTACGCCATCGCGGCGATCAGCGATTTCTTCGATGGCTATCTTGCCCGCATCTGGAACGCCGGATCGGTCTTCGGACGTGTGTTCGATCCCATCGCGGACAAGCTGCTGGTCGCGGCGCTGCTGTTGTGTCTGGTCGCCGGCGGCCTGATCGCCCGCATACACCTGATCCCGGTCATCGCGATCATCCTGCGCGAACTGCTGGTGTCGGGCTTGCGCGAATACCTCGGCCAGGCAGGCCACACGCTGCCGGTCAGCAAGCTTGCAAAATGGAAGACCACCGTTCAGCTGATCGCGCTCGGCCTGCTGCTGCTGGTGCCGGTCCTGCCCGTCTGGAACGCCGGCCTGCTTGCCCTGTGGCTCGCCGCCGGGCTGACGGTCGCGACCGGCTGGGACTATGTGAAGCTCGCGATGAAGAGCCTTTAAGGCTTGATCTGCCTCAGTGCGGTCCCGACGGCGCGATCGTCACGCTGGACAGGGCGTTCTGGGGCGAGCCGTCGATGATCTTGTCGCTGATCGCCATGTAGACCAGCGTGTTATGCTTCAGGTCCAGCACCCGGTAGACTTTGGTGTGCTTGAAGAAGATGGACGTGTGTTCGGAGTAAACGTCTTCCTTGTCCTTCAGCGTCTTCAGATCGACCGTAACCGGCCCGACCTGCTGGCAGGAAAGCGCGAAACGCGAGGGGTCTTCCGCAAGCCCGAAGCTGCCCTTGACCCCGCCGGTACGGGCCTGGCTGATGTAGCAGGAAACCCCCGGCACCTTGGGATCATCGAACACGCTGACGCATACCTTGTCGTCGGCTCCCAGCACGCGGAACGACGTGTTGACGCACGACAGATCGTCGGCGCTGGCAGCGGACACCGACGCGGCGACCAGTAGCGCGGCCGCGGTTGCAAGACGCTTGATGTTCGGCATGACTAGGCTCAGGACCTATTAATTAGGATTTCCAAGGTTGGTGAGATATGATT
>CALMVH010000052.1 GCA_937873165.1 uncultured Rhodospirillales bacterium | reverse complement strand
CTGCATCGCAGCTTCCGTCATCTTCTATCTCAATCAATGAGTCCTGAGCCTAGATAAGCCCACTGCTATTTGACGATTACCCTGCGATAGCCGAACTATAGATAATAATTCACAGATCATACTTGCATATGCTGACCACGCGGTCTGAGTTTATTTGAGGAACCGATCACCCACCGGCCTGTTTCAAGTATGGTTTTTATGGAGAGTGCATATGTTCTTACGATTAGACCAGCTTTTGACGGCCATCCCCGAGCCGACGCAGCAGGATCCGAACGAGGCTGCGGCCTTGCAGGAGCTGCTGGGCGGCAAGTACGGCGAAATGTCAACGCTGAACAATTACATGTTTCAAAGCTTTAACTTCCGCTCAAAGGCGAAGCTGCGGCCTTTTTACAGCATCGTCGCTTCGATCACAGCCGAGGAAGTCGGCCACGTCGAGCTCGTGTCAAACGGTGTTGCTATGCTGGCGAACGGTCCGGAAGGTGACGAGGAGGGTGGAGCTGACATCTCGGACTCACCCTTCGCTGATATGGCGGATATCCGTTCCACCGCTTCGTTCATCTCGAACGGCGGCGGTGCGATGCCGGTCGACAGTAATGGCATTCCATGGAACGGCACGTTCGTGACCACCACGGGCAACCTGATCATGGACCTGCTGTTTAACTTCCACCTTGAGTGCGGCGCCCGTATTCACAAGCTGCGCACCTATTCGACCCTGACAGGTGCCACGGGCCGCGAGGTTTGCGGCTATCTGCTGGTTCGGGGGTCTGTACACGCGCATGCCTATGCACTGGCGATCAAGAAGCTGACCGGCGTTGAGATCGAGAAGATGCTGCCGTGCCCCAACATCGACTTGTCCCGCATCCCTGAATGCGACAAATACCTACAGGCCGGTAAGCACCGCATGCTATATACGAACAGCACGGGCGATACCTACAAGGAAATGTCAGGCATCTGGGGCAACGGCGAACAGGCTTTGCCAGGCGATCCGCCGGGTGAACTGGAAGTCGTTGAGGGTGTGCCCGATGGCGCCAAGATTTCCAACCTGACCGGCACCGCGTCCGCCTTCACGCCGGATTACGCGCCAGAAGAAATGTTCGAAATCGCGACCAAGCTGTTCAAGAAGTCACGCTGAGACAAGCGGGCGGAAGCTTCGGCGTCCGCCCGCTTGTCTATCAAGCCGGAACGTTCTCGATGGAGCGCGGCTCTTCCAGCAGCCCGCCATTAGCCATCCGGCGATGCCGGGACATGACAGGATAAGCCTGCAATCGTGCCCGCATGATCGATCCAAGCGGCCGGTGCGCCACAAGGCTGTGCGACACGCAGAATGAGAGTTCGTCGTCTACGTATTTCCGGCGCGTCTCCGTATAGGCATCCTGACGCGGCAGGGTCAGCGTCGCCACGGTGCGGTAAGGGCTTTCGTCCTCCTTCCACTCCTTGTTCGCATTCTCAACCGGCATCGCATCCAAATCCCTGCAAAGCTGGACCCGCACCTCGAACACGGCATCGTTCTGGCGCAGATAGTCGACCGTGGCGGTTTTCAGCGCGTCCGGATCGTTGGCGGTATCCAGCTTCTGGTCCGCCAGCGTGCGCTGGGCCGCCGAGACGGGTACGACGGCCAGCTTGGCGATGTAGTCGCCATAGCGGATCGCAGCCTGGGTGAAATAGGCTTCGGCCAGCGGGTGGATCTTGGGATGACCGAAAAAGTCCATATTGGCGCTGTCGACGCCGATCGCGTGCAGGGCGACATTGGTGGCGCGCGAAACCTTCGATACAGCCTCCTTCACGCCTTCCGCCACTTGTGGCGCGTGTTCCAGGCCGCTATGGATGCCAAGGAAAGCCTTGGCAGTCGGCGCGGCGAACCGGTCGCCCGTATCCAGCACCCAGTCCTGCGTGACCTCGCCCGCATGTCCCGGCAGCATCTCGCCTTCGACCCCGAAAATCTTCACGGCAAGCCCGCGCTGGGTGGAAACGGCGTCGCTTTCGATCTCGCCAGGCACATTCGCCAGCCGCACGACAACGGGGTACGTACCGGGCTTGGCAAACAGGCCTTGCCGCAGTTCCGGCGGCAGGGCTTCCGAAACCACCAGTTCGCCTACGGCAACGCCGTGGCTCTTCGCGTGCGAGACGCGTATAGCGTGACGGTTCTGCTCCTGCGTGCGGTCGCTCAGCCGGTGCATCGATTGGATGATCTTGTCGATCGTCTCCGCCTCGTCATCGGGAATGACCTCGACGGACGGGCTGTAGGGTACGAAGCGGGACATGAGAAACCTCGTGGAAGAATTCGCCTTAAGCGAACTCCACCGCCCGATGAAAGTTCCTCAGCCGTTTCCGCGCGAACAAGCGCTCGCTCGACCGTCTTCGGGCACTTGCGTCAGGATTTCAGCGGAACGCAGTGGGTCAATACGCTGCACGCTTTCTTGGCGGATGCCTGGTCAAAGCCCGCGATTTCGGCGCGGTAGATTTTCCGCCCATGCGTCACGAGCACGTGCGAGACAGGGTGCGCCTTTTGCCGGATGTCGCTGGGTAACGAGGCTACTGCCTTTTCCAGCACGGCATCGCTCACAACCTTGCTGGTATAGGTATCCAGCTGCACATGCCACACCCTCGGGGCAGGCGGCCGCAGGCCTATGCGGGTAGTAGGCGCGCGCAGGACATGCGGCGGCGGTTCGGGAATATCGGCGTCGCCTTCCGCCGTTTCCTGAACAGGTTCAGACTGGGTACGCGACGGAACGATCAATTTTTGCGGTGCAACGGCCAGTGCCGGGATCGGCGCGGCCGTTGCTGTCTGGACAGGCGCAGGCGCGGCTGGTGTTGGCGAACTAGGGTCCAGCGGGGCGATGGCTACAGCCTTGGTTTGACCGATCACCGGTCCGTCCGGAACGGCCGGGGGCGCGGGTATCGCGCTTTCGTTGGCTTCCACCGCATCGCCTGCCTCCGCAAGCGCGATGCCATCGACCTGCTGCGGCGCGGGCTGAACCGCCTGGGCGGCGTCCGCCGGGGGTTCAGGCGGAATAGGGGCCGGAGCCTGGATCAATCCGGCGATGGTCTGGGGTCCAGGGGCCGCTTGCAGCCCAGGGGTGACGGACGGCAGCTTCATTACCCGCCGAAAGCCATCATCCAGCAATCCCGCCATGTAGTTGTCGCGCGACACGGCGCTGGCGCCGCCGAACACAACCGCGATCAGCCGATGCCCCTGTCGCACGGCCGAGGCGGTCAGATTGAAGCCCGAGGCGCGGATGAAGCCGGTCTTGATGCCGTCCATGCCGGGGTAGCGGCTCATTAGGTGATTGTGGTTGGCGTGGGGAATGCCGTTATAGGTAAAGACCCGCGTCGCGAAATACGGGTAGTATTTCGGATAGCGCTGCATCAGCGATGCGGCCAGGGTTGCCATGTCCCGCGCGGTGGTGATCTGGCCTTCGTCGGGCAATCCGTTTGGGTTGTTGTAATGCGTGTTGAGCATGCCGATGGAATGGGCGCGGCTGGTCATCAGCTGCGCGAAGTTCTCCTTCGATCCGCCGATCCCTTCCGCCAGCACCATGGCGCAATCATTCGCCGACAGGGTCACGGCGGCGTAGATGCAGGCTTCGACGCTGATGGTGCTGCCCGGGCGCAGACCCAGCTTGCTGGGGGCCTGGCTGGCCGCGAGTTCGGATACCGGCAACTGGGTTCTCAACGACAGGCGTCCCTGGCTCAAGGCCTCGAACGTCATGTACAGCGTCATGATCTTTGTCATGGAGGCGGGGTACAGGCGCAGATCCGGGTTCATCGCGTTCAAGACGCGCCCGGAATTGGCATCCACCACGATGAACGAGTCGGCGCCTGCCGCTTGTGCCGGTCGCCAGCCTGCCGGAATCACGGCAAGGCAAAGCGCAAAGATCGCAAGGCAGCTAAAAAGTCTGTATCCGCGGCGGGGCGGCATGGCGATTCCTGTAACTGAACCTCTTCATTAACCCTTAAGGTGATCGAGGTTTGGTTAACAAGAAGAAAATATCCGCACAATCACTTCGGCAAGAGCGATGGCCTCGGTTTCGGCGCACCGGTGGGCTTAGCCGCGTCGCCGATCCGCGAGCCCGCGACCTTGACAATCGCGCCGGCTTTTTCCAACACTCGTTCGCGCTCGCTCTTCAGGCTGGGCGTATCTCTTGCCCCCATCATGACCATCACGTATGTTTTCTGGCCGTTGCTCATCACCACGGCGGTATCGTGGCCGCCGACGTTGATGCCGCCCTTTGCCATGACAACCTGGCCCAGGTCGCCCTTCCTGGTGCCCAGAACGTCTTTTTCGATGTTCTCGTGCACCTGCCCCGCGAACTTCACCTTGGCGGGATGCAGGAACCCGGGAAACTTCTCGCCATAGGTATGGTAAAGCGCCGCGGCCAGGGTCGCGATGTCGCGCGCGGTGCTCAGATTGGTCTGGGGCGCGTTCGGCAGCAGGATATCCTGGCCGCTGTAGTCGAAGAACCGGCTGGACAGCATCCCCAGCCTGCGGGCTTCGGCATTCATCAGATCGGCCGCCGTGCGGTCGGGACCCGCGATTGCCTCGCCGATGGCCGTTGCCGCGTCATTGGCGGAAATCGTCATCATGCCAGTGGCGAGCGTCTGCGCGCTCACTCGTGTTCCCGCCCTGACGCCCAGGTGACTGCCCGACGCCGCGGCCGCATCCTTCGAGATCGGGATAAGGGTATCAAGCCCTTTCGGAAAAACGCGCTCTGATGGAGTTTTTTCCGCGTCCTCGGCCAGGGTCTGGCACAGCAGCCAGGCTGTCATCAGCTTGGTCAACGAGGCGGGACGGCGCTGCAGGTCCTGTTGATACGATACGATTTCCGCCGGGGGCAGGCCCGGCGTTGCATCCACCACGATATACGAGGCCGGAAGGGCCGCCGCGTGGCTGGCCAGAGGTCGGCCGGACCGGTCATGCGCCTCCGCCTCGGGTGGAACCAGAAAGGACGATAGCCCCGCCACCGTCAGGAAACGCCGCGAGATAGTACCGGGCTTGGATCGTTCTTCCATTCTGGTTTGTAGATTACCATGGTAACCGGCATGGTAAAAGCCTGTTAAGCATAGGGCTTTGAACCGTGCGAACCGATGCCATATAAGGCATCTTGAATGGGATCGACGATGGCTGATCAGAACAACAACAACCCCGATGACGACGGCACCGGCACCGGACTTGCGGTTAAGTCCAAGCCGAAAACGAAGAAGCCTTCGTTATATAAAGTCCTGATGCTGAACGACGACTACACGCCGATGGACTTCGTCATCCACAGCCTGGAGCGGTTCTTCAAGAAAAACCGCGAGGAAGCGACTCGCGTCATGCTGCAGATCCACCACCGCGGCGTGGGCATCTGCGGGGTCTTCACGTACGAAGTGGCCGAAACCAAAGTCACCCAGGTGATGGATTTCGCCCGCCAGCACCAGCACCCGCTGCAATGCACGGTGGAGAAGGAATAGCGCTTCCTAGCTGATCAACAGCATCAAAAGCCCAAGCTGCTGACCGGTATCTACCGGTATTTCTTCTGTAGAAAACGATTAATCCTGCTTAACTGCTGCAGTTTACCATCTATGCGCTGACAGGCCTTCAAGCGTACGAAATGTGTACCATATCAACCTAACAAGCCGCAGGCCGTAACTGCCGCGAAGCTTATGTTAACCAAGCAAGCCATAAGCTTGGCCCAAGCCGGACCGGAGGAGGATGAGGGATGTTATCACGGAATCTTGAGCAAACGCTCCATCGCGCCCTGGCCGAAGCCAATGCGCGGCATCATGAATACGCGACGCTTGAGCACTTGCTGCTTGCCATGACGGAAGACCAGGACTCGGTTGCCGTGCTGCGGGCATGCGGAGTGGATCTTGTCAAGCTGCGCAAGGAGCTTTCAGACTATGTCGACAGCCAGTTAACCGACCTCGTCAGCGAGTCGGACGAGGAAGCGAAGCCTACGGCCGGGTTCCAGCGCGTGCTTCAGCGCGCCGCCATCCACGTGCAGTCGTGCGGCCGTGAACAGGTGACGGGCGCCAACATGCTGGTGGCTCTGTTCTCGGAACGGGAA
>CALMVH010000051.1 GCA_937873165.1 uncultured Rhodospirillales bacterium | reverse complement strand
GGCTTTCCATGACGGGCGCGTGCCATTTCGGTGCGCATTCCTTGCGCGGCGGCCGGTCGCCGCCGTGTTTATCCACCCCGGGATAGCAGAACCCCATCGGGACGATGGCAATGGCGCGTTCGTCGTAGAAGCGGTTGCGGTCGAGGCCCAGCCAATCACGCAGCCGGTCGCCGCTGCGGTCGTTCCATGGAATGCCGGTCGCATGCACCTTGCTGCCGGGCGCCTGCCCTACGATCAGCAGCCGCGCCTCGTTGTGCGCGCGCAGCGTCGGCCGGGGCCCATGCGCCAGCGACGACGCGCAGTGATCGCAGGCACGGATGCGCGTCAAGAGTTCGTCGAGGGACTGGACCGGCATTCCTAGAACTTGGCCGTAGATGTCTGGCGATCAAGATATATGGCAGGACTTAAAGCCGCGGCGCGCTTCACCGCACTGGTTACTTCCCGCCGGTCAGTCCGTTGATCAGCTTCGAGAACTCGTCGCCGACGTCGCTGCCCGAAGGTCGGGCGTCGGGCGCGGCGTGGCGTAGCTCCGGCGCGGCGGCGGCTCCCGCTTCGGACAGGTCCAGCCCGTCGATGCTGCCGCTGTTGCCGCTTTCGTCCATCGGCGGCGGGGCGGAGGCGAGGCTGGACAGGCCCTTGACCGGCTGGCCGCGCTCCACATCCGTCATCACGGCGCGCCATACCTGAACCGGCAGGCTGCCGCCGGTGATCTTCTTCATGGCGCTGTCGTCGTCGTTGCCGATCCAGACCCCGGTCGTATAGTCGCCGGTAAAACCCATGAACCACGCGTCGCGGAAGTCCTGGCTGGTGCCGGTCTTGCCCGCGCAGGGGCGGTCCAGCTTTGCGCCTTTGCCGGTGCCGTATTCGACGACGGCTTCCAGCATCGAATTCAGTTCGGAAACATCCCACGGCATCGCCGCCATCACCGGCTTGCGTGCCGGGCGCTGGTACAGCACATGCCCCTCGCGGTCCTTGATCGAGTCGATGGCGTAGGGATGAACCACCTCGCCGTCATGCGCGAAGGTGGCGTACACGCCCGCCATTTCCAGCAGCGTCACGTCGCTGGTGCCAAGCGCCAGGCTGTAGTCCCGGTCCAGCTTTTCCGTGATCCCCAGCCGGTGCGCCATGTCGATCGCCTTGGTCAGTCCCACGAATTGCAGAACGCGCACGGCGGCGGTGTTGATCGAATAAGCCAGCGCGTCGCGCAGCGGGATCGAGCCGCGGTATTCGGGCTCGAAATTCTCGGGCGACCAATCGCCGACCGTGATGGGCGCATCCTCCACCATCGTGTCGGGATGATAACCCGCCTGGAGCGCCGCAAGGTAGTAAAGCGGCTTGAACGAGGAACCGGGCTGGCGCAGCGCCTGCACGGCGCGATTGAACTGGCTCTGGCCATAGCTGCGGCCGCCGACCATCGCCAGGATTGCGCCGTCATGCGCCAGCGTCACCACGGCGCCCTGGCTGGCGTGCGCCGACAGGGCCTGCCGGCTTTCCAGCACGTCCTCCAGGTGATGTTCGGCGTCCCGTTCCAGCTTCGGATCGAAAGTCGTCTGGATGGTCAGGTCGCGCGTACCCCGGTCGACATAGGTACCCACCTGGTCGGCGATCCAGTCGGTAAAGTAGCGGTAGCTTTCCCCGCTGCCGGGCTTGCGCGGCGGCACGGGCGGCATGTTGTCGAAATTGTCTAACTGCGCCCTGGTGATGTACCCGGCGTCCAGCATGCGGTGTAACACGACCTGCTGCCGCCCGACGGTTGCATCGGCGCCGCTGGTTGGCGAGTAACGCGAGGGCGCTTTCAGGCAACCCGCCAGGATCGCGGCCTCGCCCAGCGACAGCTCGGTGGCCGGCTTGCCGAAATAGGTATGCGCCGCGGCATCGATGCCATAAGCGCCCGCGCCGAAATACACCCGGTCCAGGTATCCGGTCAGGATCTGGTCCTTGCTGTAGATATGCTCGATCCAGATCGCCAGCATGATCTCCTGCACCTTGCGCTTGATCGTGCGGTCCGGTGTCAGAAAAAGGTTCTTCGCCAGCTGCTGGGTAATTGTCGATCCACCCTGCACGACTGCGCCGGCCCGCCAGTTCACAAAGGCGGCGCGGGCCATGCCGATAGGGTCGATGCCGAAATGGTGATAGAAACGGCTGTCTTCAGTCGCGATCACGGCTTCGGGCACGTATTTCGGCAACTGCGCCACCGTCACGGTCGATCCGTAGAAATCGCCGTAATGGGCCAGGGTCGTGCCATCCGCCGCAAGGATCGTCAGCGCCGGCTTACGCTTCAGCGCCACGGCATCGCGCGGGTCGGGCAGGGTCAATGCCAGCGCCACCAGCACCAGGCACCCAATCAACCCGATCCACACCCCGCCGATCAGCAGGATGCGACCGAAGCGGCTGCCGCGCAGGGTGGACAAGGTCAGGATACCGCGCGCTTTCGCCCAGGCTTTAGAAGACGACTTCTGGCGCGCAGGCGGGCGCCGCGCAGGCGGGCGCCGCGCAGGCGGGCGCCGCGCAGGCGGACCGTTGGACGGGGGAGACGATTTTGTCGGCACGCGCTGACCCTATCGGGGATAAAGCGGCAATATCAAGGCG
>CALMVH010000050.1:5491-7271 GCA_937873165.1 uncultured Rhodospirillales bacterium | reverse complement strand
CTGCGGATGATGTCGCAGGACGGGACCACATGGATTGAGCTTGGCGCGTTCAACGAAACCAACCACCTGTTCACGGCGGCACTCGCGGCGCAGGCGGCAACCGCCAGCACGGCGGCTGTGGCCAACGTCGCAAGCGCCCTCTCGGGCGTACTCAGCCTGGGCGGCGGAGGCACGGGCGCCACAACAGCCGCACAGGCCTTCCAAAATCTGCTCTCTGGATTTGCTGGCGGCGTCACGCCGCAGTCGCTCGGCGGTACTGGTACCAGCGCGTTGGCCAATCTTTTCAGCACGTACTTCGCTGCCAACGGGTACCGTCGTAACTTGATCGACGGATTTATGTTCCAGTGGGAAACGACAGGCAGCATTGCCGCCGGTTCAGGCGTGTCCGTCTACTGGCCTACATCTTTCCCAAATGCCTGCCTTGGCGCAATTGCCTCGCGCATCTATGCCGCCCCCCAGGCAGGCGGAGCGAACGCGGCAGGTTGGACCACAAACGCTGTCAGCGTCTACAACAACGGCGCCAGTGCTTCGCCTCTCTTTGTACTTGCCATAGGAGTCTGACATGACGACGATCTACTGGTCGAAATCCAAACCCGGCTTTTACACTTCCGACGTGATGCCAGTCAGCACCATGCCACCGGATGTGGTCGCGGTACCAGATGCCACGTACCAGCAGCTGCTCGCTGGCCAGTCCTCCACCCAGACCATCGGCAGCGACGCCAGCGGCAACCCCGTACTGGTGGCGGTGCCGTGAGCACTGAGAATTGGCTGGCTCTGGCGGGCCTGCTCGTTACCGTTATCGGCAGCATCGCCGGTGTTGCAAAATCGCTGATCAAGCGCATCGAGGACGGCGACGAGAAGGTGAGGAACGAGCTCAAGACGACCGATACCAAATGGGGTGCGACGCAAGCCAAATCGGACCTCGATTTTACTCAGTTCAAGGAACTGATCGATACCGAGTTCATGCGTCGTCGAGAGTACGAGATCTCGCAGAAGAACACTGAGCGCCGCTTGGAAAGCATCGAAACCAAAGTCGACAAGATACCGGACAGCCTGGACCGCTTGTCGGAACGCTTGATCGCCGTGATGAGCCGGCAATAAAAACCAGCCGCCTTCGGGCGGCTTTTTCACGTCCGACAACAAGGAAAACCATGCCGCAGAACTTCTTCCAGGGCTACCTCGCCGCCGGTACCGGATCGGCTTCGTTTGTCGAGGAAACTGCCGTGCTGTACGCGCGTGTGCCCGTGACCATGACGGCGCTGAATGGCGGCGTATCGGCGCTACAAGCAAGTGTGTCGCTGTACAATGGCAGCGCACAGCCTGTGCAAGTGACGCAGCGTGCATTGTTCGATGCCGAGACAGGTGGAAACCTGATCTGCTGGTGGAACCTTGCGACGGCTCGTTCAATTGGATCCGCCCAGGAAGATGTCGAGACGCCTCCGACGCTGCAGCTGAGCCTCACGAGCCTGATCGGCGCAACAGGACCAATACCGTTCACCGCCGGTGCTCAGATCGGCACGGCTGGCGGAAACCCGGTTTACTCGGGCGTGCCGCTTCAGTTCGCGGGCGGCAGCATCGCGGCCGCGGCGGCGGATCCCACAAAGGTGGATCTTGCGGGAACCGCGGCCATCATTGCTCCCACGAACGCTTCGTCGGGCATCATCAATCCAACACTCTTACCGCGTTGGCGTTCCGCCCGAAACCCGGTCCCCCAAGGACCACGCCACCCCACGCGCCAAAGTGTTGGCGCCCCCCCAACACAACGCGTGGGTTGCAAACC
>CALMVH010000050.1:0-5481 GCA_937873165.1 uncultured Rhodospirillales bacterium | reverse complement strand
CACCAACGCTTCGTCGGTCAGCATCAATCAACCACTCTTCCCGAGTTGGCGTGCGGCCCTAACAAGGGTCCGCACTGGAGCAGGCAACGCAAGGCTCCTAGTGGTGGGCGACAGCACAACACTCGGCTTCGGTTCCAACGGCGCCTCGGGCAGCGGCGACATGAAGACGAACAGCTGGCCCAGCCAACTGTCTAACCGGATCCAGGGCGCGGGACTTCCGTCGCGCGCGGACGCCTACATGGGCGATGGCTTCCAGGGAGGTCAGAACAGCGCGACCTTCGATCCACGCATCGTCTACAACGGCGGAAATACACTGACATACCCTTTTCTGGGTGGGCAGACGCATGGCCTTACGGGGTCCGGTAACAACTTTGCGTTCACGCCCAAGCACCCTTGCGACACGTTCCTGGTCTACTATTGGCAGGCTTACCTCGGATCGTCTTTCAACATGAACATCGACGGAGGCGCCAACGTGTCTCAAAGCGTGAACGCGCCAGCGCAGATCACGTCGAAGGCGATCAGTGGCACTCTTGGTATGCATACACTGAACGCCGCCTTCAACTCAGGTACGGCTTTCATTCAGGGTATGGAGGCTCTAGACAGCACGAGGCCAACCGTCAGCGTGATCAATGCCGGCTGGTATGGGGTACAAGCCGCCGCAATGTCGGGCTACGCGAACGGCAGCATCAGCAGCGGGTACGTTTCCAATTACTTCGCTGGATACAACGCTGATTTGATCCTGATCTCGCTCGGCATCAATGATTGGAACCAAGTCGGCAACGTACAGGCATACCAGGCGGCCATGCAGAACCTGGTCAGTCAGGCGCAGGCGGTCGCTGATGTCGTGCTCGTCACGCCCATCCCGACAAACCCCGCGAACGGTGCTTCAATCTCGCTTCAGCAGCAGTACGTCTCGGTGATCCAGGCTCTTGCAAAAACGAGCGGCGTTGGACTGATCGATATCTGGAGCCGGTGGGGCAACCCGGCCAGCAATCCGACCTTCTACTACGGCGACGGAATTCATGGCAGCGCCGCCGGTTACAGCGACGAAGCTGACGCGATCTACGAGGCGCTCGGTTCGCCCAACAACACGAACACGATCATGGGCGGACCTTACCTGTACGGCGTCGCAGCGTCTTCAACGCTGCAGGCGAACGACTTCTATCTGGTCAACGTCACGGCCTCAGGCACGACCCAAACGCTGCCTCAAAGTCCGAAACCGCCGTACCAAGTGAAAATCTCAAACAGCAGCACAGGTGCCACGACCATCGCCGCGCAGTCGGGGAACACGGTGGCCGGGTCGGCTTCGCTCAATCTGGCGGCCGGATCTGAGGTCACTCTGACCTACAACGCGTCGACCACGAACTTCGTGCTTTCATAGCGCGTGATGCCGTGTCGATGTCCCGCCTTCGCACCGCCCTCGTGGCGGTTTTTCTTTGCCTGGAGATTGCTATGCCGAACACGCTGAACGCCGCGGCGCTGCGCCTGAACGAGGCCAGCGAGCAATGTCGCCTGACCGCCTACCTCGATCCTAAGGGCGTGCCGACCATCGGCTGGGGTCATACAGGCGACGATGTGCATCTGCCGATGACCTGGACGCAGGCCCACGCCGATGCCATGCACCAAGTCGATCTGGCTTGGGCCGAGCAGCTCGTACAGTTTCACGCCACGATGCCGCTGACGGACAACGAGTATGGCGCTCTGGTGGATTTTGCCTTCAACGTCGGGGCGGGGAACTTCGCGAAATCTGGGGTGCTGCGCGCTGTCAACGCCGGTCGCCGGGATCTGGTGCCCGGGCAGCTGATGCTCTGGGTGTATGCCGGCGGTAAGCGCATGCCCGGGCTGGTAGCGCGCCGCACGATGGAGGCACGGCTTTGGTCAACATCGGATGCCGCCACACCGCCCGTTGCAGCTCTGCCAATCCCGGCTCCGGTACCATCCGTGGCGCCTGATCCACCCAGTGTAGTCGCCCGCATCGGCGCTTGGCTGGCGGGCGCCGGGCGCATCCCAGTGGGAGCCATGCCATGAACATCCCGCTCGTCACGCTGCCGGTCACGGCTAAAATCCGCTGGCTACTCACAAAGCTGAGGCCACGATGAAGGTTGATACCCATGACATTGTGATCGGGATCGGCACGCTCGCGCTGACGGCCTGGCTGTTCGTGCATCCACAAGCATGGCCGCTTTGGGAAATCACCGCCGCCTATGTCGGGCTTGCCTGCGGACAGGGTGGGGCCGAGGCAGCCATCGGCCTGCGCAACCGTCTGCAGGGCGGATCGACACCACCCGACGTCATCGTTCCACCCGCAAAACAGGAGAACTGAACCATGTTGTCGATCGAGAATGGGATCGCCGTCGCGCGAGCAATCAGCCGCATCTACGACGCGTATGAGCAACTGGAGCCTGCGAACAAGCAAGCGGTCGTCGCCTCGATCCAGGCGCTGAAGGCAGACGAAGCCCTGATCAGCGCCGACTGGGACGCAATCAAATCAGATGTAGACCTCATCATCACGACCCTGAAAGGAAGCAACGCATGAGCATTCTATCAACCCTGAAAACGGACGCCGAAGCAACGCTGGCGGCTTTCCTCGGCAAGTTTATCACCGACGATGTCGGCAAGCTGGCGGTCGACGCCGTCAACTACGCCGCGCGTAACGTGGACGGCAGCGGCGCCGACAAGCGAGATGCGGCAAAGACGCAGCTGCTGAACGATGCCGCCGCAGCTGGCCAAGACCTGGCCAGCGAGGGCGATGCCGCGCTGAACTTCCTGATCGAGACTGCCTTGCAGGCGGTCTCAGCGGGCATCGTCGCGGCGATCTGATAGATCGGAACAGAGATTGACGGACCGCGTTCAGTCGCAGTCGTCAATCCTCCTGTAACCTGCATCCCCGGCCATCTCTTCGGAGGTGGCCGGGGTCTTTTTGCGTTTCAGGCTTCAACAGTTGGGTACGCGGCGCAGGGACGGCGCTTTGTGCCCGCAGCCGCTACATTTCAGTCGCACGCGTAGCTGCTCGATCGGCATGTAACCACGCAAGCCCCGCTCTTTGATCATGGCGGGAATGTCGAGCTCGCGATGGTGCCGGCACCGCTGACAGAAGGCGAAAAGCCGATATCGATGCGGTTGATGCCAGTCCTCGAGCGATCCGGCTGCGTACCAAGAACTGTCCCGGCTCATGGGCGCTGGTCGCCATCAGGTCTCGACTCAAAACCTCGAACACTCCCGGCAATCGCAAAATCCCTGCTGGTGTACAACCTTGCGCATAATGACGTAGTTCGAGCGCTCGAGATGCTGGATCACTCGCCGGGTTGAGGCACTCAGCCCCGCGGGCGTATGGAGGTCGCTGAGACCCTTTGTTATTGGATGTCCGCGCTTGTCTGGATTGTGCGATAGAGCGAAGCCGATTGCAAATTCCAACCCGGCCCTGTCCGCGGGGATAAGCTCATCTTTCATCTCAGCCCACCATCGCTTCCAGCAGTGTGCGATGCTCGTCCAGCTCGTCTTGTCCGCGCAGGCGAGCGACCTCATCGGTAAGTTCCAGGATCGCATCCAGCAGGACCTTGGTCGAGATCGCATAGGCTGGGTCGGGTTGCTGTTTTCTAAGTTGGGCGAGGGGTGACATGTCGATCTCCTGTCTGGGTTGGCGACACTGGAATTAGAACATAAGAAGAACATTGTCCAGAACGAAAACAGAACACTTGCACGGATTTTGCACGCTTTTATGCGTTCTAGTCGGTCTTAAAGCGTATTTATCGGTAGTTTCGGTGCATGACCGCTACGGAAACCGTAGGGAAACTGGTGCTGCCAGAGAGGATTGAACTCTCGACCTCACCCTTACCAAGGGTGTGCTCTACCACTGAGCTACGGCAGCCTGTTCAGCCAGCGCCGAACCATACATAACGGCCCGGTGCGATGCAACATGCGATGCAACAACGTCTAGGCGGGTTTCGGAATATGACGAAAACCAGGGAAGAGCGTCTTGGGGAGGCTTTGCGGGCAAACCTGAAGAAGCGCAAGGCGCAGGAACGCGCGCGCGACCAAACGCCGGACGGGCAAAACACCGCGGACGCTGAACAGCCGCTTGAGCCGGCAGCCAACCCTCGCTAGGGTGCGGCATGCCGATACTGCCCGATACCTGGATCCGCGCAACTGCCCAAGGCCGGGGCATGATCGAACCGTTCGTCGAGAACCAGTCACATGACGCGGTGATCTCGTATGGTCTCTCGTCGTACGGCTACGATGCGCGGGTGGCGGACGAGTTCAAGATTTTCACCAATGTCGACAACGCCATTGTCGATCCCAAGGATTTCCAGCAGCACGGCTTCGTGGACCGCAAGACGGATGTTTGCGTGATCCCCCCGAACAGCTTTGCGCTGGCCCGCACCGTGGAGTATTTCCGCATTCCGCGCGACGTGCTGACCATCTGCCTTGGCAAGTCGACCTATGCGCGCTGCGGGCTGATCGTGAACGTCACGCCGCTGGAGCCCGAATGGGAGGGCCACGTCACGCTCGAAATCTCCAACACCACCCCGCTGCCGGCAAAGGTCTACGCGAACGAGGGCATATGTCAGTTTTTGTTCTTTCGAGGCGAGAGCCCGTGCGAAACCTCGTACGCCGACCGCAAGGGCAAGTACCAGGCCCAGACGGGCGTCACCCTGCCGAAATTGTAAGGACTGCCATGGACCGCATCCGCATCATCGGCGGCCGTAAGCTGCACGGCACAATCCGTATCAGCGGCGCAAAGAACTCGGCCCTGAAGCTGATGGCCGCCTGCCTGCTGAGCCCGGATACGCTGACTCTTACGAACGTGCCGGACCTTGCCGATATCGCCAGCATGGCGGGGCTGTTGCAGCACATGGGCGTCGCCGTTGAACGACACGGCTCGACCATGACGCTGAACGCTGGCGGCGTACGGGACTGCATGGCGCCGTACGACCTGGTGCGCAAGATGCGCGCCAGCATCCTGGTGCTGGGACCGCTGGTCGCGCGGCATGGCAAGGCGCGGGTGTCGCTGCCAGGCGGCTGCGCCATCGGTACGCGGCCCGTCGACATGCACCTGACGGCGCTGGAACAGATGGGTGCGGTGATTACGCTGAACGAAGGCTACGTGAACGCCTCCGCCCCCGATGGCCTGACGGGTAACAGCATCTTGTTTCCAAAGGTTTCCGTCGGCGCCACCGAAAACCTGCTGATGGCCGCCACGCTGGCGAAGGGGGAAACCATCCTGGGCAATGCCGCGCGCGAGCCAGAACTCGCCGACCTCGCGCGCTGCCTGCAGGCCATGGGCGCGCAGATCGAGGGCATCGGCACCGGCCGGCTGAAGGTTACGGGCGTCGACAGGCTGCATGCCGCGCACTATGCCGTGATGCCCGACCGTATCGAGGCCGGAACCTACGCCATCGCCCCCGTGCGGGCGGGCGGCGACGTGGTGCTGGAGGGGGCGCCCTGCGCCACGCGCCCGGCGCTGCTGGGCGGTCTGGTGGC
>CALMVH010000049.1:2851-14471 GCA_937873165.1 uncultured Rhodospirillales bacterium | reverse complement strand
ATCCTCGCCCAGCTCGCCGACACGGTGCTGGGGCTGGAGCGGTACCGCAGCCTCGCCGCCGCGGCGCAGGCGCGGCTGGTCGAGGGCGGGATCAACAACGCGGCGGTGGTGTGGGCGGACGGTCTGGCCGCCGCCAGGATCGATGACGGGCCGTTCGACCTCCTGCTCGTCGACCTGAAGATGCCGGTCCTGTCCGGCGTCGAGGTGTGCCGCCGGGTCAAGCGGGGCGACCCCGACCAGCGGGTCATGGTGTGCAGCGCCGCGATCAGCCGCGTCAGGTCGTATTCCAGGAACACTTCGCGCTCCGGGGTCAGGAACGGAATGGTTTCCGTGCGATCGGTGGAGTTGGTGCCCACGATGCGGAAGTAAGCCTGGCTGCCTTCCTCGTCGATCGGCACTCCGCGCAGCCCGAAACCGAAGGCTCGGTCTTCCTCGAGCGAGAAGGGCTCGGGCGCGACCGTTTCGACCTGGATCTTGCCATGACCCAGGCGGGCATGCTGGTTCAACAGGGTTTGAACATGGTCGGCGTAGTTCGCGTAACGCCCCGAGGCGTCCCGCAGCGCGGGCGAAACGTAGAACCGGAGGGTAATCGGTTCCTTCAGCGATTTCAGGATGTCGGCGGTGACAGGCGACAGGCTGTAGATTCGCGACTGGGTCAGGTCCAGCCGGACGGAGCCGAGCGTCAGCCCCGCGACCAGATTGACCGCCAGGAAAATGACCAGCCCGAGGCCAAGGGAAAGCCACAGCCGCTTCATCGCGCCTTCCTCGTGTCGACGATGGCCACGGTCGCGAACAGGCCGAAGCCGATCAGGCTGAGAAAGAACACCAGGCCCGGCAGGTCGATGACGCCGCGCATCATGTCGCTGAAATGCGTAAGCAGGCTGAGGTGCGAGATCAGGTCGATTAGCTCGCGGGGCGCCCAACCGCGAAAAGGGGCCAGCACGATCTCAAGGCCGCTCATCAGCAGGGTGAAACAGGCGACCACCGACAGCACAAACGCAACGACCTGGTTGCGGGTCAGGGCGGAGAAGGCAGACGAAACCGCCAGCATCGCCCCGGCCAACAGCCAGCTGGCGAAGTAGCTGACCACGATCACGCCGTTGTCCGGCGATCCAAGATAATCGACCGTGACCGACAATGGGAACGTCAGCGCCAGCGCAACCGTCAGGAACCCCCAAGCCGCGATGAACTTGCCGAGGACCGCCTGCGTGATGGACAGAGGCAGCGTCATCAGCAGCTCGATCGTGCCCTGCCGCCGTTCCTCCGCCCATAGGCGCATGCCGATCGCAGGCACGAACACCATGTAAAGCCATGGGTGAAAGCTGAAGAACGGCTCCAGGTCGGCGATGTTGCGCCCGAAGAAATTGCCGATATAGAACGGCAGCGCGGCGGCAATCCCTAGGAAAAAGACAAGGAACACGGCCGCGAGAGGCGTTGCGAAATAGCTGAGGAACTCGCGCCGGGCGACAATCAGGACCCCGTTCATCCGGGCACCGTCAATGTGCGGAAGGCATCGTCCAGCGTGCCCCCGGGTGAAACCGCCCGGAGGTCGGCTGGCGTGCCATCCATCTTCACCATGCCCGCATCGATGAGCACGACGCGGCTGCAGGTGGTCTCCACTTCCTCCAGCAGGTGGGTGGAAATCAGGATGGCCTTTCCCGAGCGGCCGAGATCGGTGATGAAGCTGCGCATTTCGTGCTTCTGGTTCGGATCGAGGCCGTCCGTCGGCTCGTCGAGCACCAGCACTTCGGGATCGTGGATCACGGCCTGCGCGATGCCCACCCGGCGCTTGAAACCCTTGGACAGCGTATCGATCCGCCGGTCCATGACGCCTTCCAGCCGTACCCGGGCGGAAATGGCATCGATCCGTTCACGGCGCACGGATTTTGCAACCCCGCGCGCCGCGGCAATGAATTCAAGGAAATCGCGCACACTCATGTCTCCGTACAGCGGCGCGCCCTCCGGCAGGTATCCCAAATGGCGCTTGGCCGCGACAGGGTTTTCCGCGACATCGACGCCGCAGATGCGGGCCGTGCCGGCCGAAGGATCGAGGTAGCCTGCGATCATGCGCATCGTGGTGGTCTTGCCGGCGCCGTTTGGACCGAGAAACCCCACCACCTCGCCCGCCGACACCGCGAACGAGACGCCTGTCACGGCCTGAACCGTTCCAAATCGCTTGGTGAGTGCGGAAGTCTCGATCGCCTGCGCCATGCCTTGGCTTACCCAAGCATTTCGACTGTTTCAAGGATGTCGTGGAACCTTCACCGATCCCGTGCGGTTGATCTTGGCAGTTTTACCGGACATCATCCAAGGATAGACAATGAAGAAGCAGATTATGGCCGCCGCTATCGGAGCCTGCCTTGCCATGCCGATCGCCGCGCATGCCGACGACACGATGGCATCGGGCGGCAACCTGTCCGCCGCCGACATGGCATTTGTCAACGCCGCGGCACAAAGCGGCATGGACGAGATCAAGACGTCCAAGGTGGCTCAGAAGAAAAGCGACAACAAGGACATCCTGGCATACGCCAAGCAGATGGTGAACGACCACGACAAGGCCGATGACCAGCTGAAGAGCATCGCCAAGAAGATGAACGTTACCTTGCCGACATCGCTCGATGCAGTGCACAAGTCGGACGTGGAGCAGTTGCAGAATGCCTCGAAGACGGACTTCGACCAGAAGTACGTGATGATCCAGGACAAGGGGCATGAAGTTGCCGTTGCCGCGTTCCAGAAGGAAGCGAGCTCGGGCGATAACGGCGTTTTGAAGCAGTACGCCGCGCAGACGCTGCCCGTCCTGCAGCAGCACCTGAAGGAAGTGAAAACGCTCGAAGCCAAGATGCCCCCCGCGAACGGAAGCGGCAGCATGAACACTTCAGGGTCGATGAACTCGTCGGGCAGCATGATGAACTCCAATGGAACGATGAATTCCACGGGTAATTCCATGAACACGATGAACTCGGCACAGTAACCCTGTTACGACGGAACGAGGGCTTCGGTGTACGCCGAAGCCCTTTTTCATGACCGGTTCACGGGAATGTCCATTACGGCCTGTCTGCGGCGTCGGGGTCGTCGTCTGGAAGGGTGAGCGGGTATTGCTTGTCCAGCGCGGCAAGCCGCCCCGGGCGGGACAATGGGCGCTGCCCGGTGGTGCGCAGGAACTGGGCGAGACATTGTTCGAAGCCGCGCGGCGCGAAGTGTGGGAAGAGACGGCGGTCGACATCGAACCGCAACAGGTGATCACTGCTATCGATCTGATCGAACACGATTCCGCTGGGATCCGGTTCCACTACACGCTTGTGGAAGTCGTGGCCCGCTACGTCGGCGGACAGGCTGCGGCCGCCGACGATGCAGCCAGGGCTGCCTGGTTCGATCCTGGGGAGATCGCCAGCCTGGATGCGTGGGATCAGGTGGCGCGTGTCGTGGCGATGTCCCGGCCTTAGTTCAGGGAGAATGGGATCGTCGGCTGGCTGGCCGGGATGCCGGGACATCCGGGTGGGGTTGTTTTGTTTCAAAGGCGACGGTATCGAGTATTTCGTAACGGGACCGCGACATTGACTGCTGGGACGCCGTGATCATGTAACAGGAGTAAAGATAAAGATCGCGTCGAGATGCCGCAGACAGTCCTGCGGTCGCCTCCCTGACAGGCCGTATGATGCTCTTGCTTGATTTGGACTGGCTTTCCACCGCTTCCGACAGGAGAGCGACGCGTTCGTCCGCCATCTGCTGGCGCTCGACCGGCAGATCCAGGAAATCGTAGGCCACATCCAGTCTTTGCGCAAAAGCCGCATCGCGCGGAGGGTTAAACTCGTGTGGCATGAGGACTCCGCATCGGGATCGAAACCGATCCGCCCGTGGTTTAGTCGATCAGGAGACCAGAATGAAGATCATAATTGTCACGGCTGTAAGCCTGTTGCTTTCCGGTTGCGTAGGGGACGCGGTACGCGGCGTCACCAGCGGCGCCGCTGATATTGCCACGGGGGCGGTAGATGTAGCAACTGCGCCGATCCCCTGACGTTATCCAGGGCTTTGTCCGGAAGACCTTCCTGGTGTTGCGCGCTTCCGCCGCATGCCCGCATCGATGGCGTCGGGGTCGATTGCCCGGGCTTCCACCAGCAGATCGAGGACGTATAGCAAGCCGCCCAGTCCAGAAGCGATCCCTGCACGGTTGGTATCACTGCCTTCCGGATGATGAGCGTCGATGCCGAAGCGAAGCGCCTGGCACGCCGCTTTCTGGACTTCGGCGCATTCCTCGATCAGACCCGCGAGAAGGTCGCGCTCCTGATCGGTCACGCCCAGGCGATCATATATGGATCGGCCTGCCTTCGACCGCCAGCGCCGCTTCCTTGACCGCTTCGTTCAGGGTGGGATGCGCGTGGCAGGTGCGGGCGATATCCTCCGCGCTGGCGGAAAACTCCATGGCGGTCGCCATCTCGTGAATCAACGTGCCGGCTTCCGGGCCGATGATGTGCACCCCTAGTACCCTGTCCGTTTCCTGATCCGCCAGTATCTTCACAAATCCCTCGGTCATCGCCATCGCGCGCGCCCGGCCGTTGGCCGAGAACGGGAACTTGCCTACCTTGTAACCGGTGCCGGCCTGCTTCAGCTGTTCCTCGGTCCTGCCGATCGATGCCACCTCCGGCCAGGTGTAAACCACGCCGGGCACCAGATCGTAGTCGATATGACCAGACTGGCCCGCCAGAAGCTCGGCGAGCATCGAGCCTTCATCCTCCGCCTTATGCGCCAGCATCGGTCCTTCGCGAACATCACCGATAGCGTACACGCCTTCCGCACTGGTGCGGTATCGATGATCCGTTACAACGCGTCCACGCTCGTCCAGCTTGATCCCCGCCGCCCCGGCGTTCAATCCCTCGGTATGCGCCCGGCGTCCGACCGCCAGCAGCACCACGTCGACCTCCAGCGTTTCGGACGATCCGCCCGCGGCCGGTTCCAGCGACAAGGTGACCGTCTCGCCCGATGCCTCCGCGCCCGTGACCCTTGTCGACAGCCGGAAAGTCAGCCCTTGCTTCGACAGGATCTTCTGCATCTGCTTAGACACTTCGCCGTCCATGCCAGGCAAGACCCGGTCGAGATATTCGATCACCGTGACCTCCGCACCCAGCCGGTGCCAGACCGTGCCCAGTTCCAGCCCGATGTAGCCGCCGCCGATAACGGCCATGCGCTTGGGAACCTCGGACAGCGCCAGCGCTCCGGTGGACGACACCACGCGCTGCTCGTCGATCGCGACGCCGTCCAACGGCATGACTTCCGAACCTGTCGCTATCACAATATGCGTCGCGCTGACGGTTTCGGGGCCGGCGTCGCCCGTGATGACCAGCGTATGCGCGTCGGTGAAGCTGGCGCTGCCTTTGAGCCAGTCAATCTTGTTTTTCTTGAACAGGTAGGAAACGCCGTCGGTATTGGCCTTGACCACGCTATCCTTGAAACCCTGCATCTTGTCGAGCTGCAACTCGACGCCCGACACCGAGACTCCGATCTGATCGAGGTGGTTCTTTGCCAAATCATATTTCTCGGACGATTGCAGCAAAGCCTTTGATGGAATGCAGCCGACGTTCAGGCATGTACCGCCCAAAGTAGCGCGTTTTTCCACGCAGGCGGTCTTGAATCCCAGCTGCGCCGCGCGAATGGCGCAAACATAGCCGCCCGGGCCCGATCCGATAACGATTACGTCGTAATGCTTGTCGCTCATAGTCTGGTTCCGTGTTCGATTGTCCGCCTACCGGCCAATGGCTGCCGACCTATGCCATTCCTTACGCTTCAGGCCCCTTGATGCTGGACGGCCTGCCTAGCATGGCGGGTGCATGGATGTACCGTGCGGCGATGCTGGTCCAATCACCCTTGGGACGTGCACCCGCGCTGCGCAGCACGGCTGCCGCTGTTTCCGCCCCCAGGCGTCCACACTCAATATAGGGCAGGCCCCTGGCAAAACCGAACAGGAAACCAGCCGCGAACTGATCACCAGCCCCTACATAACTGGGAACCGCAGTTTGAGCGTTGGGAACAAGATCAACCGCGGGCACATGCATCAAATGAGTTTTTCCTGCGATCCGCGCACCGTTCGAGCCATCCGTAATGATATATACCGTATCGGTATTCCTGAAATCCTCCAGCTCCGCGCCTGGAAAGTTATGCTTGAACTCATTTTTATTTCCAAAAATAAAATCGGCGCGGGCTAGGAAATCATTTTTTCCCTTCAAGTAGAGATTATTCAGGGAAATGGCAATCTTCCGGTTCGAGCGTAGGGCAACATCGATGGCAAAGCCGGTCGCATCGGCGCTTTCCCTGGAGGCCAGCATTTCCGCCGGTATCAGAAGCGCAGACGAGTCCGATATGATGCTTGTATCTATGTCATCCCGTGTCAACTTGTCTGCGACACCCTGGTTATTGACGATAGTGACCGAGCCTTCGGGCGTCATCAGCACAAGGCACGTCGGTGACATCATCCCGCTTTCGAACGGGTAATCGGTAGTGGGGAACAGGACATCCACCTGCCGGAACGCATTGCGGAAAGAACGCCCACTCGCATCGTTGCACAGTTTGCCGATGAAGGCGGCCTTGCCACCCAACGAGGCCACCCCGGCAACAGTGTTCGAAGCGGAACCACCCGGTTGCAGGGTGCAGGTCTCCAACTCGCTTCTGATCCTGATCAGTTCCAGAGCCGACACATCGACGCCACGACCTTTGGGGAGGCCATTGGACATGATGAATTCGTTATCGACCTCTGCGATCACATCGGTGAAGGCGCGGCCAATTCCGACAAGATCGTATGTGGCAGTTCTGCCCATCGTGACTACCAAAACCTGAGTGCGGTGGCATTTGGATGCTGCTTACAAGAACCTAGCTGATCGAGTGCTTGCCATACAAGGAGCAATGACGAGAGCCTTTGCCCATTGGAGAGATCTCAGCCCGTGTCGGCGCCTCCATCCGCAACGCACAGCCACATGACAGGCCTAGGTACGCCGGTAAACTTTGGGAGTCCGACTAACTTTTTAGAAGCAGTCAGGGCGCTCGCGCTATCAGCTTCGGGTTTCCAAATGTTGATGTCCAGGAACGCAAGACCTTCAGTCCTGCGCGTTGCGTAATATCCTTTAGTTCGCCTTCATCATAAAGACAAACAGGTGACTTTATATTGTGTTTTTCCGCCATTGCAGGTGACAACACAGAAAACCGATCCGTGACTGGCTTGTCTCTGTCCGGGTAGTCCGCGGCATATTCCGTCTTCATTCCACCGCTTGAAATGAAAAACTGTGCCCCGGGAGCTGCCGCTTTGCGCAAGCGCTGCAGGAGCAGAAAGCCGGGCCTGTATGGAAGGTAGTTTATCATGCGCTGCGAATAAACACAGTCCAATGGGCTTTTCCAATCTACTGTCTCCACGTCCTGTTGCACAAACTGTATAGGGTTACGCTTATGTCCTTTATTAAACTTTGAAATCTGTTCTTCTTGATTTGTCAAATCAACAAGCAGAACATCCGCACCTAACTTCGCCATCCGCTTACTCTGCGCACCGGTATATCCACCAACATCAACAGCGTTGCATTTTCCTTTACGAACTACTGCCGCACGAACAAAATCAAGACAGGCTTCGTCTAACTCATCAACTCTTTGTTCTGATATGCTGCTGCCATGCCTTCCGGTTGTAGAAATCAAACTGTCATTATAAATGTTAAGCATAGGGGCCCTGGCTACATCTCGGTTCAGTAAATTAACAAGTCATGCCGAAAAACTCAATAGCTTCCCAGTGGTTAACGAAAGTCGTTCTTGGTCTCTCCCGCAATGCAAGCCAACCCTTCGTTGAGGCGCATCACAAGTCCAGCAGCAGGCGCTCCGGATTTTCGATGGCGTCCTTGACCCGCACCAGGAACGAGACTGCCTCGCGCCCATCGACGATGCGGTGATCGTATGACAGCGCCAGGTACATCATGGGGCGGATCACCACCTGGCCGTTCAGCGCCACCGGGCGGTCCATGGTCTTGTGGATGCCGAGGATGGCCGACTGCGGCGGGTTGAGGATGGGGGTCGACATCATCGAACCGAACACGCCGCCGTTGGTGATGGTGAAGGTGCCACCCGACAGTTCCTCCAGGGTCAGCTTGCCGTCGCGCGCGCGCGCGCCCAGATCGCCGATCGCCTTTTCGATGTCGGCGAAGGTCTTGGCGTCGCAATCGCGCACCACCGGCACAACCAGGCCCGTGGGCGTCGAGACTGCCACGCTGATGTCGTAGTGATTCTTGTAAACGATGTCCTGACCGTCGATCTCGGCATTGACCGCCGGAAACTCCTTCAGCGCATTGACCGCCGCCTTCACAAAGAACGACATGAAGCCCAGCTTCACCTTGTGCTTCTTTTCGAACGAGTCCTTGTACGAGGCCCGCAGCTTCAGGATTTCGCTCATGTCCACCTCGTTGAAGGTGGTCAGCATGGCGGCGGTGTTCTGCGCCTCCTTCAGGCGTTCGGCGATGCGCTGGCGCAAGCGCGTCATGCGAACACGCTCTTCACGCTCATGCGAGGCGCGCGGGGCAGCGGGTGCTGCCGCCGGTTTCGAGGCGTCGACCGCAGGCACGGCAGAGGCGTTGAGAACGTCGCCCTTGGTGATGCGGCCGCCTTTGCCGGACGCTTCGATGGTGGCGGGGTCGAGGCCACGCTCCTCCACCAGCTTGCGCGCAGCGGGCCCTGCCATCTCGATCGGGGCGCGCGCGCCGTTGCCATTCACCGCCGTGTTGCCGACCACAGGCGATGCTACGGGCTGCGGCGCTGGTTTAACCGGCTCCAGCTTCTTCTCGACAAGCTTTGCTGGCTGTGCGCCGCCCTCGCCGATGCTGCCCAGAAGTGTACCCACGGTGACAGTATCGCCCTCGTTCACCAGGATTTCACCCAGGGTTCCAGCCGAAGGCGCATTTACCTCCAAGGTAACCTTGTCGGTTTCCAGTTCAACGACGGCCTCGTCGGCGGCCACCGCCTCGCCTGCCTTCTTCAACCACCGCGCCACCGTCGCCTCGCTGACCGACTCGCCCAGCTGCGGAACCTTGATCTCGATGCCCATCGTGCCTGTCTCCTTAGCTGCAGATCATGTAAGCCAACCCGTCTGCGCGGGCAATGCATTCAGCGTTCGATCTCGGGCATGATGCGTTTCATGAATTGGTCGAACAAAGGTACGGTAAATGAGGTGTCGCCGTGGGCAGGACTGAATACCATGCCTTTTTTGATCAACGACGCCCTTTGCGGCGCTATGAGACTTACCTTCACGCCCAACATATCGGCGACATCTCCAGAACGATGAGGTCCAGGGCCCAATTCGGCCATTGCGCGCAAATACCGCTTTTCTGCTGGCGTAAGCCGGTCGAACCTGACACGGAAAAAGTTTTCGTCCAGGAAGCGCGTCACTTTGTCGGACGCATTGAACACGTCCGCTAGTTGTATCGGAGATACAGGCGCCGTATCCCAAACGCGGGCGCCCCATTCTTGGAGAAAGTACGGGTACCCTTCGGTATCGGCGACAATTCTATCCAACGCTTCCGGCGTGTAGGAAACTCCCTCCAGCGCCACAGGCCTCGTGAGCGCTTCCCGGGCATCGGCCTCGTTTAAGGCGCCCATGCGAGGATAATTGAAAAGCCGCTCGGCATAGGATTTGGAGTTACCTGCCAGGGCGATGACCTGAGGCAGCCCTGCGCCTATCAATATCATGGGCAGGCCGCGCTGGTTGATACGATGAACGGCCATTATAAGGGCGCCGAACTCTACTTCCTTCAAGTACTGAACTTCATCGATAAACAAGGCGACACCGGTTTGGCGAGATGCGGCTGCTTCCGCGACCGCCTCCATTAACTCGGGCAAGTCCAGTTCCAAATCCCCTGAGTCCGCCATGCCCTGTTCCGGCTCGATATCCAGCCCGACTTCAATTTCGCCGTAGCCGACTTTTACGACTTTGGCAAAACTCTTGAGAACACCGAGAGCTTTGCCGATCGCGGCCGTAGCTGCCAGCCCCCGATTCAGCGAAAGCAGTGTTTTGCGGAACTGCGCCACCAAAAGTTCCGCAAGCGACTTGTTTTCCGGAACCTCGATGTAAACGGTCTTATATCCGAGTATCTCAGCGCGCTCTTTGATGATGTTCAGCAAAACCGTCTTGCCAACGCCACGCAGGCCAACCAGGAAAAAACTTTTCGAATGGCGAGCGGCCAATATCCTTTTGAGTGCAACATCGGCATCCTGCAGGATTTTCTCGCGGCCAAGCAAAGCCGTCGGAGGTGCGCCCGCACCGGGCGTATACGGATTAAGATGGAGATCCATTGAGAAAGTTTAGCAAAGTTAGTGAAGTTAGCAAGTGGGACGCTAACTTCACTAATTTCACTAACTTCTAAAACTAGGTCCGTAGCGCCTCGTCTATCAGCTTTGCCTGTTCCGCGTTGTGGCGGCGCAGCGATCCTGTCGCGGGGGCGGCGGCATCGGCACGGCCTATGAAGACCGGGCGCTGAGCCAGCGCGTCCTCGATTCGCCGGTCGACAAAGGTCCAGGCGCCCATGTTGCGCGGCTCCTCCTGGCACCAGACCACCTGCGCCTGGCCATAGCGCGCCGACTCGGCCTTCAGGTCTTCGACGGGGAATGGGTACAGCTGCTCGACCCGCACCAATGCCACGTCCTTCAATCCGCGCTTCTGCCGTTCCTCGTACAGGTCGTAGTAGACCTTGCCCGTGCACAGCACGATGCGCTTCACGGACGCGGCGTCCAGCGCGTCGACCTCGCCGATCACCCGGCGGAACGAAGTGCCTTCGGCAAAGTCCGCCAGCGGCGAAACCGCCAGCTTGTGGCGCAACAGCGATTTGGGGGTCATCAGGATCAGCGGCTTGCGATACGGCCGGTGCATCTGGCGGCGCAGCACGTGGAAATAGTTGGCGGGGGTGGTGCAATTGGCGACCTGCCAGTTATCCTCCGCGCACAGTTGCAGGAACCGCTCGAACCGGGCGGAGGAATGCTCCGGTCCCTGACCCTCATAACCGTGCGGCAGCAGCATGACGAGCCCAGACATGCGCAGCCACTTCGATTCCGCCGAGCAGATGAACTGGTCGATGATGACCTGTGCGCCGTTCACGAAGTCGCCGAACTGGCCTTCCCACAGCACCAGCGCGCGCGGCTCGGCCAGGCTGTAGCCGTACTCAAATCCCAGCACGGCGGCCTCCGACAGCGGACTGTCCAGCACCTCGAACCGCTCATGCGCGCCTTCGATGTGGTTGAGCGCGACGTAGCGCTCCTCCGTTTGCTGGTCGTACACGGCAGCGTGGCGCTGACTGAAGGTGCCCCGCCCGCAATCCTGGCCCGACAAACGGACGGGATAGTGTTCCAGCAGCAGCGTGCCAACCGCCAGCGCCTCGCCGGTGGCCCAATCGAAACCTTCGCCCGACCTGAACATGTCTTCCTTGGTCTTCAGCTGACGTGCGATCTTGCTGTTCAGGTCGAAGCCATCGGGCACCTGCACCAATGCACGACCCACTTCGTGCAGCACGGCCTCCTTGACGCCGGTTGCCGCCGGCGCGCCCGCGCTCGACGCCGATTGGAAGCCGGCCCAGCGGCCCTCCAGCCAATCGGCCTTGTTCGGCGTGTAGCCCTG
>CALMVH010000049.1:0-2841 GCA_937873165.1 uncultured Rhodospirillales bacterium | reverse complement strand
GATTCCAACCGCCCGTGGAATGCCGCGGCCATGGCCTGCGCCTCGTCCGCCGCCACGACGCCATCGGCTGCCAGTTTGCGCGCATACTGCTCGCGCGTCGTCACATGGTCGCGGATCGCCCGGTACATGATCGGCTGGGTAAAACCGGGCTCGTCGCCCTCGTTGTGCCCCTGCCGCCGATAGCAGACGATGTCGATCACCACGTCCTTCTGGAAATCGTGCCGGAACTGCGCGGCGATGCGGCTGACATGCGCCACCGCTTCGGCATCGTCGCCGTTGACGTGGAAGATGGGCGCCTGGATCATCTTGGCGACGTCCGTCGCGTAGGGACCGCTGCGGGAGTACTGCGGCGCCGTGGTAAAGCCGATCTGGTTGTTGATCACGATGTGCATCGTGCCGCCCGTGCGGTAGCCCTTTAACTCGGACAAAGCCAGGCATTCGGCCACCAGCCCCTGGCCTGCCATGGCGGCATCGCCGTGGATCAACAGGCCCATGACCTCCGCCCTGCCATCGTCGTGCGTCTGGTCCTGCTTGGCGCGGACCTTGCCGAGCACCACAGGATTGACGGCCTCCAGGTGCGAGGGGTTGGCGGTCAAGGACACGTGCACCGTTCGCCCGGCAAACTCGCGATCGTTCGAGGTGCCAAGATGATACTTGACGTCACCCGATCCCTGGACATCCTCCGGATTGGCGGAGTTTCCTTGGAACTCCGAAAAGATCGCCGTGTATGGCTTGCCCAGCACGTTGGTCAGCATGTTGAGGCGCCCGCGATGCGCCATGCCGAAGATCACCTCTCGCGTGCCGAGTGCGGCGGATGTCTTCATGACCTCGTCGATGGACGGTATCAGCGACTCCCCGCCTTCCAGCCCGAACCGCTTGGTGCCGGTGTACTTGATTTGCAGAAACTTCTCGAACCCCTCCGCCAGGGTCAGGCTCTGCAGGATCGCCACCTGCTCGTCGCGGCCCAGTGTCAGCGACGCCACCGCCTCGATCCGCTCCTGTATCCAGGCCCGCTCCTCCGGGTTCTGGATGTGCATGAACTCGACGCCCATCGAGGCGCAATAGGTTTGGCGCAGCACCGCCAGGATTTCGGTCAGGGTCGGCTTGTCCAGCCCTAGCACGCCGCCGACATAGATGCGCCGGCCGTTATCGTCCGGGCCGAATCCATAGGTGGCGGGATCGAGGTCGGGATGATGCTGGCGCTCTTCCAGATCCAATGGATCGAGCTTGGCCTCCAGGTGCCCGCGCACGCGGTAGGCGCGGATCAGCATCAGGGCACGGATGGAGTCGAGGATGTTGCCCTCGCTTGCGGCCGCGACGGCGGGCTGCACGGCCAGCTTGGCCTCGCCGGTTGCCTTGGCCGCAATCTCAGGCTCGGCCTGGGGCGCTTGCGGCGTCCACGAAGCGCCGTTGATATCGCGCCACAGCGCATCCGGGTCGTCGTGCAGGTCGTTGAAGAACGCCTGCCAGCTGGGATCGACCGCGTCGACATTCTTGAGGTAGCGCGCATACAGATCGGCGATAAAGGATGCATTGGTGCCGGTCAGGAACCCGGCGGGAAGCTCGGTCAGCTGCATGGATGGTTCGCCGGTTCGCCGGCGCTCTTCGCTGGTGGATCGATGCTCCTAACTTACCTGCAAATGTGGCAAAAGCCAGTCCGATGCAAGGCGTGGCTCCTATGTCATCAACCGTATCGCTCGCCGAGGCTTGTTGACCCCGGTTTTTGTGTACAATTAGGACTTTCGGAGAGTAAGCCAGTCTCCGATCCTGACGGAACCAAGAATAACTCGGATGACCGCATCGTCCCAAGCCGCTTTTTTAAAGCGTAAGGCTGAAGGGTTCAGCAAAACACACCGGTATGCCAGTACCGGCCACGCCATTCTCGAATAGGCTGTTCTTCAGCCTGCCGAGGCCATGGGTTTTACCCATCATTGGGTTACCACCACCCAACAAGCTCCGCATGCAACTCATGGCACTGTGATACGCGCCAAATTGATCGACATGCTGGAGGAAGACTATCCGCTTGCGGCTGCCGCTGCGAGAAAGATTTGCGATCGCACGGCGGTACGGCCGCCCGTGGTGGAACCCACCATCGAAACGCACCGGCTTGAGGGTGCTGCGTATAGTCTGATCGACCGGGACCATCGCATGGCGCGAACCGGGCTTTCGAAACCTGACGTGACCGATGTTTGGGCGCGCGACTTGGAACGTTTGAATAACGCCAATAGTGAACTGGGGCGCGATGTCGCCATGGCAGCGCGTGTTATTGCGGCCTTGACCGGCACTGCAGGGTCAAAGATCCATACGATTGCCCAAGCGGCCCTTGATGCGCCGAAAAACTCTTCGCAGCACCACTGGGCCGCTGGCAAGACAGGGTTGCATCCATGCAAGCCACGCCTGCTTTCGCCACCCTAGTTCGGTTGGCTGCAAATGCCAGCTACAGTCACGTCAGCAGGCTATCGACCCTGATCGGCAGATCACGCACGCGCTTGCCGGTCGCGTGATAGACGGCGTTTGCGACGGCCGCATTCATCCCGACGATCCCAAGCTCCCCCACTCCCTTGATGCCGAGCGGGTTGACCTTCGTATCCTCTTCCGGAACCATGATAACGTCGATTTCCGGCACGTCCGCGTTCACGGCAATCAGGTACTCCGACAAATTGTCGTTCGTGTACTTCGCCAAACGCTCGTCGATTTCGGTTTTTTCCAGCAGCGCGGCGCCGATGCCCCAGATCATGCCTCCCATCAGCTGGCTGTGCGCCGCCATGGCGTTCATGATCCGGCCGGCTGCGAACGCCCCCACGGCGCGGTGCACGCGGATCTCGCGCGTCAGGCGGTGAA
>CALMVH010000048.1:1462-4495 GCA_937873165.1 uncultured Rhodospirillales bacterium | reverse complement strand
GGCGACGCGCTGGACCTGACGCCCTCGCGCCTGACGCTGACCTTTGGCCTGGGCGCGGGGCTGTTCGTCAAGGACGGGCACGATCGCTACGGCTTGGCCGCCGCGCGGCCCGCGCCGCTGGCCGACATGCCGAAGTTCATGGGCGACGAGATCACCAATAACCGCGACGAAGGCGACCTCAGCGTGCAGGCCTGCGCGCATGATCCCCAGGTCGCCTTCCACGCCATCCGGCAACTGGCGCGGCTGGCCGATGGCGTTGCCGTGCTGCGCTGGACGCAGACAGGGTTCCTGCCCGACACGCGTGCGGGCGAGACGCCGCGCAACCTGATGGGATTTAAAGACGGCACCGACTCGCCGCTGGTCAACGCGCGGCCGGAAAACCCCGGTCCGGTCGATCAGGTAGTCTGGGCCGCTTCCGACGCGCCGGGCTGGATGCAGGGCGGCACGTACCTGGTCGTGCGCCGCATCCGGATGGCGCTGGAGCATTGGGACCGCACGGAACTCGACTTCCAGGAACAGGTGATCGGCCGCCACAAGTATTCGGGCGCGCCCTTGGGCGGCAAGGAAGAGTTCGACCGGCTGCAACTGGACGCGAACGACCCCGACGGCAATCCGATCATCCCGGAGCACGCGCATGTGCGCATGGCGAACGCCGATGCCAACGGCGCCGCGAAGATCCTGCGGCGGGGCTATTCGTACAACGACGGCACCAATGTCACCGCCGAGCGCTGGCCGCCGTGGAAGCAGGGCCTGGAATACGATGCCGGCCTGCTGTTCGTCTCGTACCAGCAGGACCCGCGTACCGGCTTCATCAAGATCTTCGACAAGATGTCGAAGTTCGACATGCTGAACCAGTACACCACCCACACCGGCACCGGCACCTTCGCGATCCCTGGCGGAGTGAAGCGCGGGGAGTACATCGCGCAGGGGTTGTTCGGCTGATAGGCGAGCCTGACCAGCCAGGCCTAACGGAACTGATCCGGGCGAACATGCGCAGAAATCTTGCCCAAGCGAATAGAAAGTGTTAAGGCTTCGTTAATATGCAATGGAAGGGGCGTGACGTGATCAATATTAACAATAACGGTAAAGAAACCAACGATCTTATCAGTTTCATGGAAAAAGGTCCTGCACCCGAAGGCTACGCCGCTTCAATATTGACGGCGGTTACCGAGAGGACAAAAACCATTCCGCAGGATCATTGCGATGCTCCGGACTTGCGAAGGCTTTGGACAGCGGCCCTCGCCATGGGCGCAAACTCGACACCGGGGATGGCATTGGGTGATGCGCAATCAGCTCTTTCCAATCCGGGCCTGAAGCAACAAACCCTTGATTACATTGCGCGGCACGCGCTGACGCTGCCGGTCAGCGACGACTACAAGGAACGGTCGCTGCGCTTGGCCGCGAAAAGTGCCGATCGGGGAAGCCCCTTGGAAGCGAAGCTTGCCTCCGACTGGGCCTCGTTGTTCGCGCGCGACAAGGTCGGAACGGCGAACTTCGCCTCCGATCCAAAGTTTTTGGCGGCGGCTGCGTGGACCAACTCCGGCGAAGGAAGCGCCTTGCGCCGCGAAGCCGGCAAACTGACGCAAGACCGGGTGGTTCCACGTTTCGACGCCATCAGCCGCAGGCCGTACTTCGAATTGGTGCGCCGCCCCGCGCCAGTTTGATCCGGCAGAGTCGACCCGGCCGGATCGGTACAGGCATCAGGCCACGACCCGCGTCGCGAGATCGCTCAGCCGCCTTGCGAAAGCTGTCGGATCCAGCACCGCGTCGCCTTCGGCGATGCGGGCCTGGTCCAGCAGCAACCAGGTGATTTCCTCGACATCGGCCTTCTGGCCCGCGTCGGCCTTACGCCCCAGCGCCACGATCAGCGGATGCTTCGGATTCACCTCCAGCACGCGCTTCACGATCTGGTCGAACTGGTTGTGCTGCTTCAGCAGGCGTTCTAGGTGGATGTCGACATCGCCCTCGCCCGCCACCAGGCACACGGCGCTGTCGGTCAGGCGGGCCGAGGCGCGCACGTCCTTGACCTTGTCGCCCAGTACTTCCTTCATCATGGCCAGCAGCCCTTCGCTGGCTGCGGCGGGTTCTTCCGGCTTCGCCTCGCCCTCGCCGTCCTTGATCTTGGCGAGGTCGTCGCTGCCGCGCGTCACAGACTTGAACGGCTTGTCCTTGAACTGCCCGACCGAACCCGGCCAGAACTCGTCCACCGGGTCAGTCATCACCAGCACCTCGACACCGCGCGCCTTGAAGCCCTCCAGCTGCGGGCTTTTCAGCAGCTTGTCCGCGTTGTCGCCGACAATGGTAAAAATGGCTTCCTGGCCTTCCTTCATGCGCGAGAGATAGCCATCGAGGCTGGTCAGCCCGTCGACCGCCGTGGAGCGGAACCGCGCCAGCGTCAACAGGTCGTCGCGGTGCTCGTACTCTTCGTACAGCCCTTCCTTCATGACCGGGCCGAACGTGTCCCAGAACTTCGCATAGTCTTCCTCGTCTTCGGCGCGCTTCAGCAGGTCAGCCAGCACACGCTTGGTGATGCCCTGGCGGATCTTCGCCACCACCGGGCTGTTCTGCAGCATCTCCCGGCTGACGTTCAACGGCAGATCCTCGCTGTCGACCACCCCGCGCAGGTAGCGCAGCCATGGCGGCAGCAGTCCCTGCGTCGCCTCCGCGATGAAGACCTTGCGCACGTACAGCTTCACCTGGTGCAGGCGTTGCGGGTCGTACAGGTCGAAGGGCTTGCTGTCGGGGATGAACAGCAGCGCGGAATATTCAATCGTGCCCTCGGCGCGCCAGTGCAGCGTCGCCCAAGGTTCGTCGTGGCTGTGCGCCGTGTGCTGGTAGAAATCCTTGTACTGTTCCGGCGTGATCTCGCTTTTCGGCCGCGTCCATAGGGCCGAGGCCTGGTTCAGCGCCGCGTCCTCGCCCTCCAGCTCCACCGGAATGGCGATATGATCGGAATACTTCTGCACGATCGCCTTCAGGCGGTTGGCGTCGAGGTATTCATCCTCGCCATCGCGCAGGGTCAGCGTGATGTCG
>CALMVH010000048.1:0-1452 GCA_937873165.1 uncultured Rhodospirillales bacterium | reverse complement strand
CGCGCCCTTGCCGTCCGAGGTCCATCGCCATGCTTCGTCGCTGCCCGCCTTGCGGCTGAGGACCGAGACCTGGCTTGATACCATGAAGGCCGAATAGAACCCGACACCGAACTGCCCGATCAGCGCCACATCCTTCTTCTCCCCCATGGCTTGCACAAAGGCGGACGTACCCGACTTGGCGATGGTGCCCAGGTTTTCGATCAACTCGGCCCGGCTCATGCCGACGCCGTTGTCCGAGATGGTCAGCGTACGCGCATCCTTGTCGACGGCCAGGCGGATGCGGAAATCGCTGTCCTCGCCGGTCAGGCTGGAGTCTGTTAGCGCCAGATAGCGCAGCCGGTCGCACGCATCCGACGCGTTCGAGATCAGCTCGCGCAGGAAGATTTCCTTCTCGCTGTAAAGCGAATGCGCGACGATATCGAGCAGGCGGCCGACTTCGGCCTGGAAGGAAAGCGTTTCCTGCGTCTGCGTCTCGGTCATCGGTCCTTTTCCTTTTGTCCGTCTACGATCATATCTGGCGGATAGATGTGACTGTGTGGCGCCCAGCGCAAGAGGGATCGTGATGACATCACCCGCTTACAGTTCACCAAGGATCACCGCCGTGCTGGGCCCCACCAACACCGGCAAGACCCACTTCGCGCTCGAGCGCATGCTGGGGTATCGCAGCGGCATGATCGGGCTGCCTTTGCGGCTGCTGGCGCGGGAGGTGTACGACCGCGTGGCGGCGCAGAAGGGCACGCGCGCCGTGGCGCTGATTACGGGTGAGGAAAAGATCGCCCCCGCCAACGCGCAGTACTTCGTCTGCACCGTCGAGGCGATGCCGCTGGACCGCGCGGTCGATTGCCTGGTGGTGGACGAGATCCAGCTGGCGGCCCACCCAGAGCGCGGGCATGTGTTCACCGACCGGCTGCTGCATGCGCGCGGGCGCGAGGAAACGCTGTTCCTTGGCGCCGAAACCATGAAGCCGCTGATCACGGCGCTGGTGCCGGGGGTGGAGATCGTGACCCGCCCGCGCTTGTCGCAGCTGACGTATAGCGGCTACAAGAAACCGGCCCGCCTGCCGCCGCGCAGCGCGGTGGTCGCCTTCAGCGCGGCGGAGGTATACCGCATCGCCGAGTTCATGCGCCAGCACCGGGGCGGCACCGCCGTGGTGCTGGGGGCGCTCAGCCCCCGCACACGCAACGCGCAGGTGGAGTTGTTCGAGACGGGCGAGGTCGATTACCTGGTGGCGACCGACGCCATCGGCATGGGGCTGAACCTCGACATCGCGCACGTGGCGCTGTCAAGCGACTTCAAGTTCGACGGGCGCAACGCGCGGCGTCTGGCGGCCCAGGAAGTGGCGCAGATCGCGGGCCGCGCCGGGCGGCACCTGCGCGATGGCAGCTTTGGCACGACTTTCGAGCTGAAGGAACTGGCTGAGGATATCGTGGAAGCGATCGAGGAGCATCGCTT
>CALMVH010000047.1 GCA_937873165.1 uncultured Rhodospirillales bacterium | reverse complement strand
GCCCCACACCCCTGCGATCTTGTAGAGCACCGGTTTCAAAGTGTGACTGTTCTCGACAACCGTGCGGACGGAAAAATCGTTCATCAGGCTGGCGGCGATCAGCGCCGTGAACGCCAGCGCGATCAGGCAGAATTGTACGGCCGCCGCAGGCACGACGATACTCATCCACTCTTCCCGCTTTCGGACGGAGGCTGCAACGGGCACGCTTGCCTGTATGATCGCGGTCACAAACGCGAGGGTCAGCGCGAAATGACCGAGCTCAGGGATCATAATTCGTTTTGATCATAGGCTATGGCCCTACAAGCGTATCCGTCTGATGATGCTCGCTTCCGGCTCGACCCACGGCCTTGGCGACCTCGGGCGGCATGTAGCGTTCGTCGTGCTTGGCGAGAATTGTTGTTGCGTAAAAAATCTTGTCGGCGCCGAGATTGCCTTCGGCCACGACACCCTGGCCTTCGCGGAACAGGTCGGGCAGGACGCCGGTGTACGTCACCGGCAGCGTGGCCTTGAAGTCGGTGACCACGAACGTGACCGTATCGCCCGCATGGTGCACGCTTCCCTGCTCCACCATGCCCCCCAGCCGGAACATGCGGTCGGGCGCTGGCGCGCCGTCGGCGACCAGATCCGATGGGCTGTAGAAAAACACCAACGTATCCCTGAAGGCGATGGCGCTCATGATGGCTGCGGCAGAAAGCCCGAGGGCGCAAAACCCGACCAGGGTCAGCCGCCTTTGCCTGCGGTTCATGCCTCCTGGTCCGCCTCGCGCCGGGCTTTCACCAGGCCGCGCCAGGTGGTGAGCGCGATGCCGGCGAGGCCCAGCGCCGCGATGGCGTAGGCTGGCCATACGTAACCCGCATACCCGCCCATGGCCAGGAACTCAGCCACGCGCCAGACGCCTCTGCCGGGCGCGGCGTTGCAGCAGCGCCGTCTCCAGCCGCATGGTGACCAGCGTAACGAAAAGGCACAGGTAAGCCGCCGCCATGACCAACAGAGGGTGCAACATAGACGGATCGACCAACGGACCGCCCATGCGCAGAATGCTCGCGGGCTGGTGCAGCGTGTTCCACCACTCAACCGAGAACTTGATGATGGGCAGGTTGATAGCCCCCGCCATGACGAGGATCGCCCCGGCCCTAAGGCCTTTCGCAGGATCGTCGAAGGACCGGCTGAGTTCGATGTAGCCCACGTACAGGAAGAACAGGATCAGCACGGAGGTAAGCCGGGCATCCCATACCCACCACGCCCCCCACATCGGGCGTCCCCAGAAGCTGCCGGTGACCAGGCACACGGCGGTAAACACCGCTCCGATGGGGGCGGCCGCCTGCACGAACAACTCGGCCAGGGGGTGCCGCCAGACAAATCCTATGACGGCCGCCACGGCCATCGCGGCATAGATCGCCATGGCCATCCAGGCAGCCGGCACATGCACGTACATGATGCGTACCGTATCACCCTGCTGGTAATCCGGCGGCGAAGCCCACAGCGCCAGATACAGCCCCCAGGCAAACAGAATTACCATTGCGGCGGCCGTCCACGAACGGACACGACCCGCGATGCGTTGAAATTCACGTGGCCGGGCAAGGGCTGTTGTGCTGGGAAAAGCCATGCGCGAACCTAGTCTTCACAACAGCTGTTCCGCAAGCGCTTCGCCTTACTTGCCGGGCGCTGATGCACTGGCGAGCGGATTATACCCGGCTTGCGCCATCACCAGCCACGCGACAGGCGCGATGTGGATGCGGCGGTAGTAGTACCACTCCAGTCCCTCGCCGTTGCCAAGCCGCAGTTTCGTGTCCAGCCGGTCGAGTGGCGCGCCGCCGATGCCCTGCACGGCGTAAAGGCCACCCTCCGGGGTCAGCGCCTCGATCTGCGTGTCGATCAGGGTTTGCGCCTTTTCGGGTTGCCCGGTCAGCTTATAGACCAGTGCCGCCTGCAGCGTGCCTTCGGGCCAGAGACCTGCCTTCGCGTCGCTGTAGTCGAAGCCGCCCGGTACACCGTGGGTGCGCTGGAGATAAGCCATTGCACTCCTGCCCGTCGCGGGGGCTGCAGCAAGGGCCATGAGTGTGAACGTCTGCGCGTCCAGGCTTGAGTAAGGGTTGATCGTCTTGCCGTCGGGCAAGGTACCCACCGCGTAATGGTCGCCCTGCCACATCGTGGCGAGGAAAGCGCGTAACTGGTCCGCCGCCGCGCCGAACCCCTCGCCTGGGTATGTCGCATCCAGCAGCCGCAGGGATGCCAAGGCGTCGGCGTTATGCTCCGTCGAGCACCACGTCAACGTCTGGGGGCTGGGTTCGAAGCCTTCGAACCCGCCAGGCAGGCCGCCTGTTACGCCGACCTTGTCTATCAAGAAGCGGCCTATGGATCGTGCGGCATCGGCATACCGCCTATCTCCGGTAGCCGCCGACAGGCGCAGCAACGCGATGCCTGCCCAGGCCTGGTTGCCGGACGCGGACCCCACCTGATAGGAGTCCTCGATCCATTTGTTTTCTGTTTTACTCCAATATCCCGGCAACCGGGCGGGGGTGGCGTCGATTACACCTGCGGCATAGGCGTTACGCAGGCGGCCGTCGTGATAGAAACGGTCATGCGCCTGTGCCCAGACCAGCGCGTTGCCGATGCGGCGCGCGCGCGCATTATCGCCGCTCGACAGGAACGCCAGCAGCGTCAAAGCCTGATCGTAGGTATAAGCGGCCCCACCATCGGCGAGGCCGTGCGCATCGGTGCCCGTTACATCGTAGCTGGCGACGAACGCCGCCGCGCTTTCCGGATGAACGGCATCGATCCGCGCTTGCAGGAACTGCAAGGGCGAGGTGGCGGCGAAAGCAGGCATTGCGGCTCCTGTCGCGCACAGGATCGCCCAAAGCGCAAAAGACTTTTTGAACAAAGCAGGGACTTCGCTATTCTGAAAAGATACAGTATGGGTGCGCCATGAAAGCAAAAGAAACAATCATCGTAACCAGCGAACGCGTCGGTTGCGACGGTGGCGACGCGGCCCTGGGCCATCCCCTGGTGTACCTTTCGCTGGCCGACAAGCCTGCCATCGTCTGCCCGTGGTGCGGCCGCCGCTTCGAGCGTGCCGCCTCGTACGCCGCCTCGGGGCATTGATCGGGCGCATCGTGCTGACCGTGGCGCTGGCGTCCAGTACCGCGCATGGCGAGTGCGTTACTCCCCTGAAGGTCACGAGCGCGGCTATCAGCCCGCAAAGCGCCACGGAAACCTATGTAGCCGCCCTGGATGCCTATGCGGCTTGCCTTCGCGCCGAAGCCGCCACCCTGCCGCCGCTTGAGCGGTATGCGGATCTGCGTGGTTCGGCGGCTGCCTATGATACCATGCAGCAGGCGGTGGATGCCTACAATGCCCCGCTGCGACGTGCTACATCAGGTCCATGACCGACGAACCCTCGCGCCGCCTGTACCTGATCGACGGGTCGGGCTTTATTTTTCGCGCCTTCCACGCCCTGCCCCCGATGACGCGCGGCGACGGTACGCCTGTCAATGCGGTTATGGGCTTCGTCAACATGCTGCTGAAGCTGCTGACCGATTTTCATGCGGGACAGGTCGCCGTGATCTTCGACGCCAGCCGCACCAGCTTCAGGAATAATCTCTATGATCAATACAAGGCCAACCGCACTGACACTCCGCCTGAGCTGATCCCGCAGTTCCCGCTGATCCGCGAGGCCGTGGCGGCGTTCAACCTGCCGTCGCTCGAACTTGAAGGCTACGAGGCGGACGACCTCATCGCCACATATTGCTGCCTTGCCCGCGACCGGGGGCAGGAAGTCACCATCGTATCCTCCGACAAGGACCTGATGCAGCTGGTGCGCGAGGGCGTCGACATGTTCGACCCCATTAAGAACAAGCCCATCGGTCCCGCCGAGGTGATCGAGAAGTTCGGCGTGCCGCCCGAAAAGATGATCGAGGTGCAGTCGCTGATCGGCGACAGCATCGACAACGTGCCGGGCGTGCCGGGCATCGGGCCGAAGACCGCGGCGGAACTGATCGGGCAGTTCGGCGACCTGGAAACCCTCCTCGCGAACCTCGACACCATCAAGCAGCCGAAGCGCCGGGAAAGCCTGGTCCAGTATTCCGACCAGGCACGCTTGTCGAAACAACTGGTGACGCTGCATTGCAGCGTACCGGTGCCGGTGCCCTTGGAAGACCTGGTGGTAAAAGCCTTCGACCGCGATCAATTGATTGCATTCTGCCGGGCGCAGGGCCTGCGCGCCGTTGCAAACCGGCTGGAAGGCCGCGGCTACGACCTGCCGATGCCCGAGCTGGAAAAAGCGCAGGTCGAAACCGAACTGTCAGCGGTGGTGGAAGCGCGGTACGAGACGGTGGTAACCCTTGGAGGGGTGGAAAGCTGGATCGCGCGCGCCGTGTCGGCGAGTTTTGTCGCCATCGCGCCCGTGCTGGATGGCGCCGCCCCTTGGTTCGCCGGGATCACGGGCATCGCGCTGGCCGTAGCCCCCGGCGAGGCCTGCTATATCCCCCTGACCCATGTCGGGATGCAGGCCGCGCCCGAGGGCACGTTGGCGCTTGATGGGCCGACGCGGCTGCCCCAGATCGCGACAGCCGATCTGCTGGCGCGGCTGGAGGCGCTTCTAACGGACCGTACAGTGCTGAAGATCGGGCATAATTTGAAGTCGGTCTTGCAGGCCTTTGCCGCCGAGCATCTGCACCTGACCCCGTTCGACGACACGCAGATGCTGTCCTATGTGCTGGACGGCACCACGCACGGCCATACGGTGCCCGAACTGGCCGAGCTGTTCCTGAACCACACAACGGTAAAGCTGGCGGAGATTACCGGCACCGGCAAGGCCAGGCTTTCGTTTGACCGCGTCGATCTGGACAAGGCCACGCGCTATGCGGCGGAGGAAGCAGACCTGATCCTCCGGCTGCACGGCCTGTTCCGCAAGCGGCTGGTGCCGGAGCGGATGACCACGCTGTATGAAACGATGGAACGGCCCCTGATCCCGGTCGTGGCCTCGATGGAGCGGCAGGGCATCAAGGTCGACCTGCCGGTGCTGAAGGACCTCAGCCAGCGGTTCGAGACCCGGCTGGCAGCCTTGGAAATCGAAGTCCAGACGCTATCCGGCCGGCCCTTCAACATCGGGTCGCCGAAGCAGCTGGGCGACGTATTGTTCAACGAACTGAAGCTGGAAGGCGGCCGCAAGACCAAGACGGGCGACTGGTCCACCGACTCCGCCATACTGGAGCCGCTGGCCGATGCCGGCAACCCGATCGTCGCAAAGGTGCTGGAATGGCGCCAAACCTACAAGCTGAAGAACACCTATACCGACGCGCTGCAGGAGGAGATCAACCCGCGCACGAACCGTGTTCATACCAGCTTCCTCCTGGCCGCAACCAACACCGGCCGCCTGTCCTCCACCGCGCCCAACCTGCAGAACATCCCCATCCGCACGGCGGAGGGCAAGGAAATCCGCCGCGCCTTTATCGCGGAAGACGGCCACAAGCTGCTGTCCGTCGATTACTCCCAGATCGAACTGCGGCTGGCGGCGGAGATCGCCGGGATCGGCGCGCTGGTGGAGGCGTTCCGCAACGGCGACGATATCCACGCCCTGACGGCGGCCCAGGTCTTCGGCGTGCCGATGGCGGAGATGACCGCCGACCTGCGCCGCGCCGCCAAGGCGATCAATTTCGGCATCATCTACGGCATCAGCGGCTTTGGGCTGGCGCAGCAACTGGGCATCGAGACGGGGCAGGCCTCCACCTATATCCGCCAGTACCTCGACCGGTTCGGCGAGCTGCGCGACTACATGGAGGATACCAAATCCTTTGCCCGGCGCACGGGATACGTCGTGACGCTGTTCGGGCGCAAGTGCCACATGCCCGGCATCAACGAACAGAACCCCGCCCGCCGCGCCGCCGCCGAACGCCAGGCGATCAACGCGCGCCTGCAAGGCACCGCGGCCGACATCATGCGCCGCGCGATGGTGAAGGTACATCAGGTGATTGCCCGCGAAAACCTGCCCGCCCGCCTGCTGCTGCAGGTGCACGACGAGCTGGTCCTGGAAGTCCCCGACGCCCATGTGGATGAGGTCGGGGCGCGGGTAAAGGACGCGATGGAAGCCACAGTGTCGCTGGGCGTGCCGCTGCAGGCGGAGGCGGGCGCAGGGCTGAACTGGGGCGAGGCGCATTGATGGTCGAGCGAAAGCCTTTCCGCGCTATCTTATGGGTATGGACCCTTGCTTTTGGGCTTATCGCGGCGGCTGCCAACGTTATTCCTGAAATAAGTCCCATGAAGGGACCCTTGGACTTTCATACAGCTTGGCTAGATTTAGTGCTTGTGCCAATGGTTTTTTTGCTGCTTGGCATCGCTATCCTTCGACATCTTTATTTGCGACAGTGGAGGCAAGCTA
>CALMVH010000046.1 GCA_937873165.1 uncultured Rhodospirillales bacterium | reverse complement strand
GGTCGACGATCACGATGCCGTCTTCGCTTTGCGCCACGATGTAGGTCTCGTGCAGCTGTGCCCGCGCAGCGCCCAGGGGGAAAACTTCGCCTGTCTCTGCCGAGACCGCTCCCTCGGGCGCGGCGACCGGTGCCATATCGCGAGTCAGGGTCGCCGCTTCGGCGAAGCCAGAGGGAGACCCCGGCATCATCGTTGCGCCCCATGCCGCGCGGGCGGCGGCTGGCCATAGCGGTTCAGGACGGAACGCTGCGATGGTACGCGTGGCCAGATCGCCTGAACTGCGCGTGCTCGACGGCTCCAGGGCAGCCTTCAGGCTGCCTACGATCAGGCCGCGGATGGCCTGCGCGTCGCGGAAGCGCACCTCGGCTTTGGCGGGGTGAACGTTGACGTCCACTAAGTCCGGCGGCACGTCGAGGAACAGCGCGAGCATGGGGTTGCGGCCGTTCATCAGCAGGTCGCCATAGCCGGCCCTGACTGCGCCCGCCAGCAGCCGGTCGCGCACGGGCCTGCCGTTGACATACAGCCACTGCCATGCGGCGGTTGGACGATGCAGCGTCGGCAGGCCCGCGTAGCCCGACAACCCGTAGGAGCCCCGCCGCGCCTCGACCGGTACGGCGTTGCCGAAGAAATCAGCCCCGAACAACGCGGAAAGACGCGGCAAGCGCTGCTCCAGCATGTCGGCTGTGCCTTGATCGAGGGACAGCGCCGAACGGTCATCGTCGATCAGGGTAAAGCCTATGTGCGGGTTCGCCGCCGCCAGCCGCTCGATCGCGTCGCGCACGTGCCCGGCCTCGGTGCGCGGCTGTTTCAGGAACTTCAGGCGCGCGGGCGTCGCCTCGAACAGGCCGCGCACCTCCACCCGCGTGCCGCGCCGGATCGCGGACGGCCGGAGCGGCTTCTTCACGCCGCAATCCACCTCCAGCCGCCACGCGTCCTCGGCCCCGGCTTCGCGGCTGTCGAGCGACAAGCGCGCGACAGACCCAATCGACGGCAATGCCTCGCCCCGGAACCCGAACGTCAGGATCGTGTCCAGATCGTCTTCCGGCAGTTTGGACGTGGCGTGGCGTTCCACGGCCAGTTCCAGGTCCTGCGCAGCCATTCCCCAGCCATCGTCGCTGACCGAGATCAGGCGCTGTCCTCCGTCTTCTATGATAATCTCGATCCGCCGCGCTCCGGCGTCGATGGCATTTTCCACCAATTCCTTGACTGCCGCGGCGGGACGCTCGATGACCTCGCCCGCGGCAATGCGGTTCACAAGCGTTTCAGGCAGGCGGCGGATTGTCATTCAACGGTTCCCAGCAGGGCGTCTTGTACCTTCAAGGCCTGCACGGTAGCCGCCACGTCGTGGACGCGCACGATATCGGCGCCGTGCGCCGCCGCATGCAGGGCGGCTGCCAGCGACCCGCCCAGCCGGTCGGATGCAGGCTCATCGCGGCTCAGCCGGGCAATGAACTGCTTGCGAGACGCGCCGATCAGCAAGCGGCAGCCCAGCGTCTTCAACTGCGGAATGGCTTTCAGCAACGCGATATTGTGCGGCAAGTGCTTGCCAAAGCCGATGCCCGGATCGAGGATCACGCGGGCGCGATCAATCCCGGCGGTTTCCGCGCATTCAAGGCAGCACGCCAGCCAATCCATGACCGTGGCAACGACATCGTCGTACTCGGCCAGCGATTGCATCGTCTCGGGTGTTCCGGGCATGTGCATCGCCACGACGTCGCAGCGCGAGGCCGCCAGCACCCCCAGCGTATCAGGATCGTGGGCAAAGCCGCTGACGTCGTTAACGATATCGGCACCTGCCTCCAAAGCCGCCTGCATCGTGGCGGCGTTGCGGGTGTCGACCGACAGCAGGCATTTCCGGGATGCGACCAGAGGCTTCAGTCCTTCGATCACCGGCATGATACGCACGATCTCGGTTTCGACGGGAACCGGGAAAGCGCCGGGGCGAGTCGACTCGCCCCCGATGTCTAGGATGTCCGCGCCTTCGTCCAGTAGCCTTAGCCCGTGGGCGACTGCGGCCGTGCGCGAGCGGTACAAGCCGCTGTCTGAAAAACTGTCGGGCGTGACGTTGACGATGCCCATCACGCGCGTCACGGCTGATCCTCGTCCGGCATGGCATCCTGCGGACCCTCCAGCCGCGCCAGCATCTCGGAAACCGACAGGTGCAGGGTCGGATGCCGCCAGTCAGGCGCGATATCTGCCAGCGGAAGCAGCACAAAGGCGCGTTCCGCCAGGCGGGGGTGCGGCAGGGCGGGATCAGCCATCGCGCGGCCGTGGTAGTCCAAGAGGTCGAGATCCAGGGTGCGATCGGCGTTCGCATGCCCCCGCTCGCGTCCGAACGCCCGTTCGATTTCATGCAGATGTCTCAGCAACTGCGCGGGAGGCAGTTCGGTCTCGATCGCGGCGACGGCATTCGCAAACCATGGTTGGCCGGTGTCGGGTACCGGCCGCGTGCGCCAGAGACGCGAAAATGCCGCAATATGGACCGGCGCCACGTCCAGCCTTGTCTTTGCGGCCACCAGAGCTTGCCAGGGCGGTCCGGCCATACCCGGCAGATTGGAGCCCAGCCCGATTAAGATCATGACATCCTGTTCATGAGAGTTCCTTGCAGTATCAGACCCTGGCCTTTATGATAAGCGCAACAAAGGACCAGGAGCCGAAACTAGGTGTCATTTCCCTGTCTGACCGCGCTGATCGTCTGTCTTGTGCTCATGTCCGGCGTCGCGCATGCCAACATTTCCCGCACGAATATTTCCGATACGTTCGAGATCGGATTGGAAGGCGAGGATTACCAGTACCGCGAACCGGATCTCGACAAGGATGTGGGCGGCGGGGCGGGCCTGAACGCCACCTACCAGTTGAACATAAACAAGTATTTCCTGCGCGCAAACGTGATCGCCGATTTCTTTGACCTCGACTACAGCTCCAATGGCACGGGATCGAAAAGCGGCGATACCGATTACCTTCAGGACTACCGCCTCATGTTCGGGCGCGGGTTTTCCCTTGGCAAGCAGTCGAGCCTCCAGCCTTACTTCGGCGTCGGCTTCAGGGTCCTGTTCGATTCGGGCAAGGCGTCGACGAGCACGGGCGCCTACGGTTACGACCGCCGCTCCGAATACCTGTATATCCCAGTCGGCCTGACCTACAACTTCATGGTCGGCAGGTGGGGTCTGGCCCCGACCGCTGAATACGATTACTTCGTTCAGGGCTACCAGACGTCCTACTTCCGCGACAGCGGGTTTGACAACAACCTGGAAAACCACCAAAACGCAGGCTACGGCGTTCGCGCGGATTTCATGGTCACTCCGCCGATCGACTTCTATCACTTCACCTTCGGGCCATACTTCCGGTACTGGAACATTCACGACTCCGATGTTCAGACGTTGTATTACGGCGGCGTCGCAGTAGAGACCGGGCTAGAGCCCGCAAACAACACGACCGAAATCGGCTTGCGCACCAGTTTTCGCTTTAACTAAACGGATCGTCGATCTCGCGGAAACTCTTTAGCCGAACGCTCGTTGATCAGCGAATATCTATCTGGACGAAAGTAGACAATGCCAACTGTAATGATCGCTGGCGCCAATCGCGGCCTGGGTCTGGAATTTGCCCGTCAGTATCTGGCAGACGGGTGGAGCGTGATCGCAACCGCGCGCGACCTACCCACGGCAAAGGACCTGCGGCAGCTGCCCGGCATCGAATTGTACGCCTTGGACGTGACCGCAGCCGACAGCGTCAGCAGCCTGGTCACCACGCTCGGCGACCGGCCCCTCGATGTTGTCATCTGCAATGCCGGCATCTACGGTCCGAAAGACCAGTCGCTGGCTGCCATGGATTACAAAGCCTGGCTGCATACGTTCGAGGTCAATACCCTGGGCCCCTTCCGGCTGGCGGCGGCGCTTCTCGGCAACCTGAAGGCCGCGGCTTCGAACGGGACTCCCAAACTAGCCTTTATCACCAGTCTGATGGGCAGCATTTCCGACTCTTCCGGTGGTACCTACGCGTATCGCAGTTCCAAAGCGGCGCTGAACTTGGTGGGGCATGGCCTGGCGCAGGAACTGAAGCGCGACGGCGTCGCCGTTCTGCTGCTCCATCCGGGTTGGGTGCAAACTGACATGGGCGGGCCGAACGCGCCCCTCAAAGCGCCAGAAAGCATTTCAGGTCTTCGCGATGTCATCGAAAACGCAACGCTTGGACGCTCAGGATCTTACCTCGATTATCGCGGCAAGACGCTCGACTGGTAATCAGTTGAGGCGGGCGCGGGTTTGCGCAAACCGATCCTGCCGAGTGGTTCCGCCTAGGACCGGCACGACATCCGTCTGCCACTCGGTCATTGTGCCGGTGAACTCGTTGACGCAGTTTCCTACGCTGTCGTAGACCCGAAACGTCAGCACCTCTTCGCCGTTGCGCCTGAACATGCCGCCTCACAACTCTTATTACCTACTAGTATATCCTGCATCTTCATGCAGTTCAACCGGAATATGCATTTTCATGCCATTGCGCAAACTGTATACATCTCGCATTCGAGATTGATGCATCCTCCTGCTGATCGTCGGCGGCAAGCGCTCTTCGACTTCCTGAAATCCAGAAATCTGACCAAGGGCGCGCTTGCCCGGGAAACCGGCATTTCGCCCAACATCATCTACAACTTTCTCGGCGGTAAGAGCAGCTACCTGTCGCAGCCGACGTTGGAAAGGATCGCCGCGCACTACGCGATCCCGATATCCGTCCTGACCGGCGGGGACACTGCGCCCGAGCCATACGCGGGCACCGCACGGCTCAACGAGCCGGATCATGCCGACTTCGGCCCGCCTCCAGGCCCCATGGCTGCCGGGCTGGTTTCCCTTGTCGTGGCAGGAACCGTGATGGGCAAAGGCATCTGGACGGAAACGTTGTTCACCGACGCCGAAGCGCCTCACCGCATAATGCTCCCGATCGCCGGTCTGTATGCCAAGCAGGCTTTCGCAGTCAGGTTATCGGCTACGGTGGTTGGCGCGCATCTCCCGCCAGGCGCATTTCTCGGCTGCATCGCGCTAAAGGATTATCTGCGCAAGCCTGCCTCGGGCGACCTGGTCCTGGCCGTCCAGCGCAACCGTATCGGATTGTTCGAGTGTTCGGTGCGTGCCTACCGCGTTGAGGGCAGCCGGCATTTCCTGGCCGGCGATCCAGAGAACAGTCGCAGCAACGATCGCGTGGAGCTGCGATCGCCATTGGCGGATCCGGCAGCGCTTGGATACCAGGACATGTTCATGCATTCCGTGGTGCTGTCCTATGCCGTCAGCCTGCCAACGTCGGGATGACGGACAATGTGCATTTTCTCTGAATTTAATGCTTGCCAAGCCGAGCGATGCGGGTCTATGTTCCCTTCATCACGTCGCCAGGCGCTGCTTGGTGTCGGAAAAAAATCCTCAGAGACGCAAGGCCTTACGGTAAGCTCGTTACCGAAAGCTTTTTGTTTCCTAAAGATGGGAGCCTGGCTCCCGCGTTTTATTGAACATTGTTGATATGGTATTGAGAGAGAAGAAGGGATGCGCGG